>CAYVCH010000010.1:0-23615 GCA_964449755.1 uncultured Actinomycetes bacterium | reverse complement strand
CGGCTGCCCCCCCGAGGGGAGCTACGGCGAGAAAATCAGCACGCTCCTAGCGGCTGGCCCTGGCCCCGGGCGCCGCCACCGACGGCACCTGCCGGGAGGCCCGCAGGAACCCCCAGAACATCACCGCCACGCCGACCAGGAGGGACAGGGAGAACTCCACGAAGCGCCCCAGGGCGGCGAAGGCGGAGCCGGCGGCCGCCACCACCGTGGCTCCCAGGGCGATGGCCAGGACCCCCAGGAACCGGTCCCGCAGGCCCGGCCGCCCGCGCATGCCCCAGGCCGACCAGGCGATCCCGGCCAGCAGCACGGCGTAGGCGGGGATGGCCACCACCTGCGGCAGCCGGTGGGCCGGGGTCCCGGGCCCGAAGACCTCCTTGCCCGAGGGCAGGTCCTCCAGGAGGGCCGAGGGGTCGGCCAGGGGGGCCGTGGCCACTCGGGCCACGGTGAACCCGGTGACGAACAGCAGGAGCAGCACCACGACCACCAGGACCTCCCGGCGCCGGAGGAGCAGGTTCACCTCTCCCGCCGCCAGGTAGGGGACGTTCAGCACACCACCCAGGGCCCAGTAGATCCGGTACTCGGCGGGGGTCCAGCCCCCGGCGAGGCCCAGCACGAGCATGAAGGAGGCCACGGCGTACATGAGCATGGCCAGGGCCCACATGGCCTGGAAGGGACGGCGCCGGGCCCAGAACTGCCGGCCGAGCAGCGCCGCGAAGGCCAGCGCGACCACGCCCGCCGCCACGGGGAAGCCCCACATAGGGAAGAGCATACGCGGGCCCGGGGACCGCCGCCGCTAGCATGGTCCCCGTGCGTCCGCCCGGGCCCCGGCTGGCCTTCTCGACGGCAGCCTTCTTCGGCCGCCCCATCCGCGAGGCCTTCCGCCACGTGGCCGCCGCGGGCTTCCGGGGGGTCGAGGTGATGGTCACCCGCGACCCCGCGAGCCAGGACCCCTGGCTCATCGAGCGCGCCGCCGCCGAGTTCGGCCTGTCCGTGGAGGCGATCCACGCTCCCTTCCTGCTCCTGTCCCGCCGGGTGTGGGGCACGGAGCCCGTGACCAAGGTCTACCGGGCCGTCCAGGTGGCCGAGCACGTCGGCGCTCCCCTGGTCGTCGTCCACCCGCCCTACCGCTGGCAGCCCCGCTACCGGCAATTCCTGGAGGGCCGGGCCGCTCTCCTGGAGGCGGCCACGGGAATCGCCATCGGGGTCGAGAACATGTTCCCCTTGCGGCTCCCCGGCGAGCGGGCGCTCCGCTTCCACGCCCCGGCCGAGGGCGAGCTGGACCGCTTCCCCCACGTGGTCCTGGACACCAGCCACGCGGCCGTGGCCGGGCTGGACCTCCTGGAGGCCTTCGGGCGCCTGCGGGGCCGCCTGGTCCACATCCACCTCTCCGACAACGCCGGCCGGGGGTGGGACTCGCACCTGCCGGTGGAGGAGGGGGTGCTGCCGCTGGACGGCTTCCTCTCCCGGGTCGCCGCCGACGGCTTCGGCGGCACCATCTCCCTGGAGCTGGACCTCCGCCGGTACCTCGACGACCCGGCGGCCCTGCTGGAGGTGATGGTGCGCAACCGGGCCTTCTGCGAGCGGCACCTGCCGCCTGCAGGCTGAGGCGGAGCCCCGGGCTGCTAGCCTCGGCCCGTGCGGCGGTTCACGGCCATCGCCCTGGCGGCCCTCCTGCTCATCCTGGCGGCGGCCGCCGTCGGCCAGCTCCTGCTGGCCAGGAGCGGCCGGGGGCCGTACCCGGGCCCGGTCCCCGGCACCCCCCTCCCGCCGGTCACGGCGTCCCCCTGACCGAGCGGGGCCACCGGGCCCTGCCTCACTCCAGGGTCAGCACGTCGCCCTCCTCGATGCCCAGGACCCGGGCCGCGCTCCCCCGGTTCACGAACAGCGCCAGGTAGCCCTGGGAGTCGATGACGGCGGCGTAGTCCCCCTCCTCGACGTCCCCGAAGGTCCCCACCACCCGCACGAGCCGGTGCCCCAGACGGAAGGCGCCGGTCAGCCCCGCCGCCTCCAGGTGCTCGGCCCGGACGTTCAGCTGGGCATTGCCGAACCCATCCACGGCGACCACCTCGCACGTGACCCGGCCGGGCTCGACCCGGGGCTCCGGGCGCGCCAGGCGGACCAGGGACGCCGCGTCCACCGGCGGCCCCACCTCGGCCACGGGGAGGCCCGCGGCCAGGTGGGCGGCGGCGGGGGCGAAGACGTCCCGGCCGTGGAAGGTCCGGGAGACGGGCCGGCGGAGCACGGCGTCGGAGGCGACCTCCGCCGCGCCGGCCACCCCGCCCAGGGCCTCCCAGGCGAGCGACAGCACGCCGTTGTCGGGGCCCACCAGCAGCGCCCCGGAGACCGCCTCCACCGCCACGGCCCGCCGCCCCGTGCCCACGCCGGGATCCACGACGGCGAGGTGGACGGCGTCGGGGGGCATGAACGGCGCGGCCCGGGCGAGGATGGTGGCACCCCGCCGCACGTCGTGGCGGGGGACGTGGTGGGTGAGGTCGATGACCCGGGCGTCGGGAGCGATGGCGGCGATGACGCCGTGGCAGACCCCCACGAACTCGTCGGCGAGGCCGTAGTCGCTCAAGAAGACGATGGACCGGGCCATCAGCCCCGGGCGAACTGGGCCAGGTACGAAAGGACGAGGTTCCGGACGACCTCGCCCTGGTTGCCCGAGAGGAGGTCGGTCCCGTGGTCCTCGGAGGGGACGATCTCCAGCCGCTTCGGCTGCCCCGCCGCCTCGTAGAAGCGCCGGGCCGCCTCGGCGGCGGTGGTGTCGAACTCCCCCGCCACGAACAGCTTGGCGGCGGGGATCTGCTGGAGGACATCGGGGCCGGCCACCAGGCCGTCGATGGACTCCGGAGCCGACAGGGTCACCACCGCCGCGATGCCGGGGCCCTGGCGGGCGGCCACCACCAGGGCCGCCGTACCCCCCATGCTGGCCCCGACCAGCGCCACCCGCTGCGCCCCCCGGGACCTGAGAAAGCTCACGGCGGCCTCCACGTCCTGCCAGATGAGGCCGAGGGCGGGCTCCCCCTCGGAGCAGCCGGCATCGCCGCCCGGGCAGTACCCCCGGAAGTTGAAGGTGAGGGCCAGGTACCCCTCCTGGGCCAGACGGGCCGCGAAGGGGAACCAGGAGCTCTGGTCCGCGGGGCGCATGTGGGCGAGGACCACCCCCACCGTGCCCTCCCCGAACAACCGGCCGGCCAGGGCCACGCCGTCGGCGGCCGTGAAGGTCACCGGGCTCGAGGCCTCCAGGGCGGCCTGCCGCTGGGCCTCGCCCTGGGCGCAGGCCGTCACCAGCACGGCCACCGCCGCCAGGAACCGCCGGGGCCGGGAGGGCCGGCGGGTGCCCACGGCTCCCGCCCCCGCTACCGCCCCTGCTGGCGGCGCTGCCAGCGCGTCCTCTTCAGCAGCTTCTTGTGCTTCTTCTTCCGCATCTTCTTGCGGCGTTTCTTGATGAGCGACGGCACGCGGCCCCTTCCCGTCCCCTCTCATTCGGTCCCGAACAGGTCCCGGAGGTCCACGCGCTTCGTGCGGAAGCCCTCCTCCAGGCGAACGGAGCCCAGTCTAAGGGCCCGGGGCGCCTCTGCCACCGGCGTGATGAGCCGCAGGACGCCCTCGTCGGCCACGTGCTCCAGGTACCCGACGCCGAGGTAGGAGCCCCGGCCGTCGGACAGCCCCACCAGGAGCCGGTCGAGCCGGGCGAGGTCGAACAGGGGCGGCAAGGCCGGCATGAACACCGTCGGCTTCACCCGGAACCGGCGCAGCTCGCCCGTGAAGTACCGTTGCATGGCCCGCTGCCGGTTCACCGCGCGTTGCTCCGCGGTGGTGGGCACCACCTGGGGGTGGATGGCCAGGGCAACCACCTCGGCCCCGAAGAAGCGCTGGATGACCCCGAGGACGGGCCGCAGCTCCTCGCCGCGCTCCAGCCCCACCACCAGGTCGGGCTGGAGCATCTCGACCTTGTGGTACTTGAGGAGCTGGCCGTAGACCCCCGACACGAGGCCGCTCGTGTCCACGGCCACGAAGTCCGCCCCGTCCGCCCGAGCCCGGGCCAGCAGACGGGCCACCCCGGTCACCAGGGCCAGCAGGTGCCCCTGGGGGGACGTGGAGCCGACGAAGGCCAGGGCGTCGGCGGCGGCCAGGCGCTCGGGCTCGAGGTCCGTCGGATCGCGGACGTGCTTCAGGCCCACCGTGCCCGGGGGTCCCACCGACTTCTGGCCCACGTCGGCGTCGAGGAGGGCGGCGGGGCGGCCTGCCTCGAGGGCCCGCCGCAGCATGGCCCGGGCCAGGGTGGTCTTCCCGGCATCGAGCCCGCCGATCACGACGGCCGTGCGCTTCTCGCGCGCGGCCCGCTCCACCAGCGCCTCGTGCTCGTCCACGGTCGCCTCCGTCGCCGGCAGCGGGAATCCCCCGACCGGGAACGCCCGGCCGGCCCCGGAGGCGGGCGATCGCGATCAGCCGGCGGATGTCGAGCGCCCACCGGGGGGCGGCGGGTGCCGGTCCAGCCACCGCAGCACCCGGCCCGCACCCGGACGGGCGGCAGGTGACCCTGGGGGATCGGTCGGTCCACGGTCATCCGTATCCTGCGCCGCAACGCGGCCACCCGTTCACGGTGGAGCCCCGGGACTCCCTCGCCAACGTCCGGCGATTGTACCGATGCGGGTGGGGGCGGCGCGGTCACCGCCCCCACCCCGGGACTCCCTCGCCGACGTCCGGCGACGGTACCCGGGCCCGTCAGGCCGCCATGCGGGCCGGACGCTCCTCGCCCGCGGCCTCCGCCGGTGGGCGCGCCCGGGTGGCCAGCCCGAGGCCGAGCAGCCCGGCGACCAGGACGGCGCCGCCCACCAGGAGGGGCAGCCACTCGACGGCCGCCGCGGGCACCGGCACCTGGAGAGGACCGGGACCGAGCCCGAGCATCGTCCTCACCTCCTGCCCCCATCCTCCCCGGTCTCCGGGGGCGCGAGCCCGGACGAAGGGCCCCGTCCCTGCGGGACCTCCGACCGCAGGACGCGGGAGGCGATGGCCTGGAAGCAGGGCCAGTAGGCGTCGGGCTGGACGTTGTCGTCCATGACGACGAGCAGCTCGGTGCGCCCCAGGGCCCTGGCCACGACGAGGGCCGGGTCGTTCACGTCGGCGATGGAGAGGGTCTCCACACCCGCCTCGATGGCGGCTCCGGCGAAGCCGTGGTCGGCGAAGACCAGGTCCGGCCTCGCCTCCGCCAGGATGCGCTCCATGGCGTCGGGGGCGTGGGTGTGGCGGGCCGAGCTGCGGTCGGTGAGGAGGGCCACCGCGCCCAGGTACCGGATCTGCCAGGGGTGGGGCCGGAGCCCGTCGCGCCAGCGGGCACCCTCGGCCGGGCGGAGGAGCCTGGCGCCGCACGCGGCGAGGAGGCGGCCCACCTCGGCGTAGAGGAGCACCAACCCCACCGGGTGCCCCGTGGCCAGGACCACCCGCTCGCCCCGGCTGCAGGCCAGGGCCAGCCGGTCGCCCACGGCCTCGCAGGCCGCCAGGACCCGGTCGGGGTCCACGACCACCGGGCCCGTGCGCGCTCCCGGCTCGGGCACGAACCCCGCCGCGGCGCCCACGAGCTCCAGGACCTCCCGGGGCGTGAGGCCGCCGAGCCCGGTCATCCCGAACTGCTTGTCCGGGTCCCCCTCGCAGAACCGGGCGACGTGCAGCCGGACGTTGTCCAGCGGGTGCGAGACGACTCCGGCCACGCCGCCCTCCACCAGGGCCCGGGCCAGCTCCTCCCGGGAGTGGCGACGGGGGACCCATCGGTCGTCGGTGGCCGGCAGACGGGCGGCGTGGGCTTCGATAACGTCCATGGGTTGCCGCCATTCTAGGAGGGGCCGTGGAGCTTTCCGGGGCGACGGCGGTGGTGACGGGCGCCTCCGCCGGGATCGGGCGGGCCACCGCCCTCGCCCTGGCCGGCCGGGGGACCCGGGTGGCCCTGGCCGCCCGGCGGCTGCAGCGGCTGCAGGCGCTGGCCGCCGAGATCGAGGCCAAGGGCGGGACGGCCCTGGCCGTGTCCTGCGACGTGACCGACCGGGCCCAGGTGGCGGCCCTGGTCGAGGCCGTGGAGCGGGCCTTCGGCCACCTGGACGTGCTGGTGAACAACGCGGGCGTGCCCGGCGGCGGCCGCTTCGACGAGCTGTCCTGGGACCAGGTGGAGCAGGTCGTCCGGGTGAACCTCCTGGGGGTCCTCGCCTGCACCCACGCCTTCCTTCCCCTCTTCCGCCGCCAGGGCCGGGGCCACATCGTGAACGTGGCCTCCCTGGCGGGCCGCTTCGCGACGCCGGGCACGGCCGTCTACACCGCCACCAAGCACGCCGTCGTCGCCTTCTCGGAGTCCCTCTTCCACGAGCTGCGGCCCCACGGCGTGCTGGTCACCGCGGTGAACCCGGGGTTCGTGCGGACCGAGGGCTTCCCCCAGACCCACCTCCACCCGCGCCTCGTGATGTCCCCCGAGCGGGTGGCCCGGGCCATCGTGAAGGTCCTCCGGGAGGGCAGGGCACCCGAGTACTCGGTGCCCCGGTGGGTGGCGCCCCTCCAGCTCTTCCGGATCCTCGCTCCCCCCCTCTACCGGTGGGGGGTGGCGACGGCGGCCACGGTGGCGGGAGGCGGCACGCCGGCGGGGAAGGGAGGGTCCTAGCCGGGGGTGGCCACGTCGCCGAGGCGGAGGGGGAGGCCAGGCGGCGGGCGCCCCGGGTCGAGGGGCCGGTGGAGCTGGCCCCTGGGGGAGGGGCCGCCAGGGCCTCACGGGGCCAGGGCGTGGAGGGGGAAGAGGGTCCGGCGGACCTCGGCGATGACGGCGTCGACCTCCCCGTCGGCCCGGCCCGCCACGGGCTCCTCGGAGAGGCGGTCGGGGACGGGGCCGCCGGCCAGGGCCCGGGCCCGCTCCACCCAGCTCCCGGGCAGCTCGTCGGGCAGGTCGGCCCCGGCCATCTCGGCGAAGTAGCTCACCCAGGCCCGCGGGACGACCCTGGCCCACTGGTATCCCCCGCCGCCCGTGGCCACCCACCTGCCGCCGGCGACCCGGTGGGCGAGGTCGTGCAGGAGCCGGGCCACCTCCCGGTAGACGGCGGTGGTGAGCCGCAGGTGGGCCAGGGGGTCGGTGTGGTGCGTGTCGCAGCCGAGCTGGGTCACCAGCGCCTGGGGCCGCCAGGCCTCCACCAGGGGGACCGCCACCTCCCGGAAGGCCCGGAGCCAGGCCTCGTCTCCGGTGCCGGGGGGCAGGGGAACGTTCACCTTGGTCCCCACCGCCGCCCCCGCGCCGCGCTCCTCGACGAAGCCCGTCCCGGGGAACAGGTACTCCCCGGTCTCGTGGAGGGAGACGGTGAGCACGCGGGGCTCGTGGTAGAAGGCGGCCTGGACGCCGTCCCCGTGGTGGACGTCCACGTCGACGTAGGCCACCCGGTCCACCTGCCGGGAGAGGAGCCAGGCGATGGCCACGGCGGGGTCGTCGTAGACGCAGAAGCCCGACGCCCGCGAGGCCATGGCGTGGTGGAGGCCGCCGGCGGCGTTGAAGGCGTGATCCACGGTCCCCGACAGGACGGCCTCGGCGGCCACCAGGCTCGCCCCCACCACGAGGGCCCCGGCCTCGTGCATCCGGGGGAAGATGGGGTTGTCCCCCGGGCCGTACCCGTAGCGCCACCAGGGGCCGTCCTCGCCGTGGCCGGCCCGCCGGGTGGCGTCGATGAAGTCCGGCGTGTGGACCAGGCCGATCTCCTCGTCGGTGGCGGCCCGGCAGGCCAGGCGCACCACCCCCGGGCGGTCCAGGATGCCGTAGGCCTCGATCAGCTCCCAGGTGAGCAGGACCCGCTCGGGTCGGAGCGGGTGCGCCGGCCCGTGGTCGTAGATCCGGACCTCGGGGCAGAGGACGAGGCCGGCCCGGCCACTCACGCCACCGCGCGCACGGCCGCCGCCGTCCCCTCGACGAGGAGCGAGGCCTCCTCGTCGGAGATGACGAAGGGGGGACCGAGCAGGAGCAGGTCGCCCTGGCCCCCCAGGTGCCCGGTGCTCGAGTAGACGAGCAGCCCCGCCTCCCGGGCCGCCGCCACGGCCCGCTCGGCCACCCGCTCCCGGCGGGGGAAGGGCGTTCCCGTCTCCCGGTCCCGGACCAGCTCGATGCCGATCATCAGGCCCAGGCCCCGGACGTCCCCAACCACCGGGCAGTCACCCAGGGCCACGGCCAGCTCCTTGCGGAGCCGCTCGCCCAGGTCCCGGCTGCGCTCCACCAGGCCTCCCTCCTCCAGGCGGCGCAGGACGGCCCGGGCCGCGGCCGCCCCGGTCCCGTGGTGGGACCAGGTGAAGCCGTGGACGAAGCCGTGGGGGCGGACCGCCTCGTAGACGTGGCCGGCGGCGGCGCAGAACCCGAAGGGGACGTAGCCGCTGGAGGCGCCCTTCCCGGCGGCCAGCAGGTCCGGCCGGAGTCCCCAGTGGTCGCAGGCGAACCACCGCCCGGTACGACCGAAGCCGGTCATCACCTCGTCGGCGACCAGGAGCACGCCGTGGCGACGGCACACCTCCGCCACCGCCGGCCAGTAGCCGTCCGGGGGGACGGCGGCGGCCAGGGTGGCCCCCACCACCGGCTCCGCCACGAAGGCGGCCACGTTCTCGGGCCCGGCCGCCAGGATCGCCCGCTCCAGCTCCTCGGCGTACCAGGTGGCGCAGCCGGCGGGGTGCGAGGGGGCCGGGCAGCGGTACTCGTAGGCCGCGGACACGTGCCGGGCCCGGCCGAGCCAGGGGAGGTAGGGAGCGCGGAGGGGCTCCCTGCCGGAGGCGTCGAGCGCGCCCAGGGTGTTGCCGTGGTAGGAGTTCCACCGGGCGATCACCAGGTGCCGGGAGGGCTCTCCCCGGGCCAGGTGGTACGCCCGGGCCAGCTTCAGGGCCGTCTCCACGGCCTCGCTGCCGCCGGAGACCGGGTAGATGCGGGGCTCGTCCAGGGGCAGCCGGGGGGCCAGCTCCTCCGCGTAGGCCTCCAGGGCCTCGGTGGTGAACATGGTCCCGTGGACGTAGGAGACCCGGGCGGCCTGCTCGGCCATGGCCGCCACCACCGCCGGGTCGCCGTGGCCCACGTTCACGACGATGGCCCCACCGGAGGCGTCCAGGTACCGGCGGCCGTCGGCGTCGGTGACCCAGACCCCTTCCGCCCGGACCGCCGTGGGCAGAGCCCGGGTGAGCACGCGGTGGAAGACCCGGCTCATCGCGTGTAGACGCCCTCGGGGTCCAGCTCCTCCCGGATGATCCGCAGCTCCTCCGCGGTGGGTGGCGGGGTCTCGGAGAGCTCGGGGGCGACCCGCATCTCCCAGCCGGTGTGCTCCCGCACGTCCTCCAGGGTGGCGCCGGGGTGGAGGGAGGCGAGGGTCATCTCCCCCGTGGCCTCGTCGAAGCGGTACACCCCGAGGTCGGTCACGACGACACTCGGCCCATTGCCCCACCAGCCCCTGGCCCGGTCGCGCTCGGGGTCGCCGGAGTGGCCGGGGCTGGTCCGGAAGTCCAGGCGCTCGACGAAGGACCGGCGGGCCTGGCGGACGATGACGAAGACCTTCCGCGCGTTGATGGCGATCTCACAGGCCCCGCCGGAGCCGGGCAGCCGCGCCGTGGGGTGGTGGTAGTCCCCGATGACCGTGGTGTTGATGTTGCCGAACCGGTCGATCTGGGCCGCCCCCAGGAACCCCACGTCCACCAGGCCGGCCTGGAGGTAGTAGGCGAACAGCTCGAACATGCTGGTCACGGCCGTGGCGCCGGTGACCAGGGAGGGGTCGCCGATGGAGAGCGGCAGGCGCGCCGGCTGGGCGCCGAACACCCCGGACTCGTACACCAGGGCGAGCTCGGGGGCCACCGTCCGCTGGGCCAGGTTGCAGACGATGTTCGGCAGGCCCACCCCCACGAAGCACACCCGCTCGCCGGCGAGCTGGCGGGCGCTGGCCACGATCATCATCTCCGACCGGGACCAGGGCGCGTCGGTCACGCCCCACCCCCGCCGACGGGGAAGACGCCGGCCGTCGCGACGCCGTAGTCGCCGTAGTTGACCCGTCCCGAGAGCCGCTCCCGCGGCCGCAGCCGCTCCCACAGCTCCGCGCCCATCTTCTCCACGTAGTCCCGGTGGCTCTCCAGGTCGTAGACCCACTCCTTGAGCCAGGCCGCCAGGCGCTCGGGGTCCCGGCTGATCGCCTCCCACTCCAGGTAGAAGCGGTTGTCCCGGTCGTAGTAGCCCTGGGCGTAGGAGGGGTGACAGCCGAAGGGCTCCTCCACGACGGCGTCCACGATGAGGCCCGGGATCACGGTGCGGTTCGGGTCCTCCCGGACCACGGCCTCGTCCACCACCTCCTCGCAGACCACGATCACCCGGTCGGCGGCGAAGGCGGCCTCCTTCTGGCACCCCAGGAGCCCCCAGATCTGGGCGTCGCCCTGGGCGGTGGCCCGCTGGACGTGGACGATGGTGACGTCGGGCCGCAGGGGCGGGACCACGTAGACGGTCTCGTCGCCGTAGGGGCTGCTCATGGGCCGGATGTTCGGGTTGGCCCGGGGCAGGTCGCTCTCGTAGTAGCTGCGGAGGGGGAAGAAGGGGAGGTTGGCGGCGCCGGCCACGTAGCGGCAGACCATGCCGAAGTGGCTGTACTCCTCGATCTCCAGGGGCTCGGGGTCGGCCCGCTCCACCCGGCGTCGCACGGCGTGGAGCGAGCCGACGCCGGGGTTGCCGAGCCAGGAGAAGACCAGCTTCCTCGCCACCCCCGCCCCCACCATCTGGTCGTAGATGACGTCCGGCGTGAGGCGGCACAGGGTGAGGTCGCGACGACGCTGCCGGATGATCTCGTGGCCGGCGGCGAAGCAGATGAGGTGGGTGAAGCCCTCGATGGCCACGGTGTCGCCGTCGCGGACCAGCTCGGCCACGGCCTCGCGCATCGTCGTGACCTTGCTCACGCCGCCCCCCCACCGGCGGCCACCGCGGCGCAGGCCTCCTCGAAGACCGCCAGGGCGGCCTCGGCCTGGTCCCGGCGAAGGACCAGGGGCGGCGACAGCCGCACCGCGCTGTCCCCGCAGGTGAGGACCAGGGCCCCCCGGCGGAAGCAGGCCTCCTCCACCCGGTCGGCGGTCTCGTGGTCCCCGAACTCCACCCCGATCATGAACCCCAGGCCCCGGACCTCGCGGATCAGGGGCTGGCGCCCGGCGACCTCGCGCAGGCCGGCCAGGAGGAAGGCCCCCACCTCCGCCGCGTTGGCCGCCAGCTCCCCCTCGACGAGGTCGATGGTGGCCAGGGCCGCGGCGCAGGCCAGCGGGTTGCCCCCGTAGGTGGAGCCGTGGGCCCCCGGCCCCCACCCCGTCAGCTCCTCCCTGGCCACCATGGCCCCCAGGGGCATCCCGCTCGCGATCCCCTTCCCCACGAGCAGGATGTCGGGCTCCACCCCGACGTGCTGGACGGCCCACATCCGGCCGGTGCGGCCCATGCCGCTCTGCACCTCGTCGGCCACGAGCAGGATCCCGTGGCGGTCGCAGAGCTCGCGGAGGCCGGGCAGGAACCCCTCGGGGGGCACGACGTAGCCGCCCTCCCCCAGCACGGGCTCGACGACGATGGCTGCCACCTCCCGCGGCGAGACGAGCCGCCGGAACAGGACGGTCTCCAGGTAGTCCAGGTCCCCGTAGGGAGCGTGGTGGACGCCGGGGAGCAGGGGCCCGAACCCCGCCCGGTACAGCGCCTTGCTCGCGGTGAGCGACACGCTGCCGTAGGAGCGGCCGTGGAAGGAGCCCAGGAAGGCGACGAGGTACTGCCGGCCGGTGGCGTGGCGCGCCAGCTTGATCCCGGCCTCCACAGCCTCGGTGCCGGAGTTCGTGAGGAAGCTCCGCAGCGGCCCCGAGATCGGGGCGATGGCCGCCAGCCGCTCGCAGACCTCGGCGTAGACGGGCAGGTAGAAGTCGCTGGCCGAGTAGTGGATCAGCTCCGCCGCCTGGCGCCGGACGGCCTCCACCACCGCCGGGTGGCAGTGGCCGGTGGACGCGACGGCGATGCCGGCGTTGAGGTCGAGGAAGAGGTTCCCGTCCACGTCCTCGACGACGGCCCCCGCCCCCCGGCGGGGGACCAGGGGGTAGGCGCGGGGCAGGGAGGGGCTGGTCACCCGCCGGTCCCGCTCGATCCGGGCCCGTGCCTCGGGCCCGGGGACCTCCGTCACCAGGCGCGGCGCCGAGACCGACGCGAGGTCCGCCACCCGGGCCCCGCGGACGCTCACTCCTGGATCACCGTCCGGGACTGCTCCCGCAGGTACTGGGTGACGTAGTAGGGGCCCCCGCTCGCCTTGCCCGTCGTGCCCGAGCCCTTCCAGCCGCCGAAGGGCTGGGCCCCGGGCCAGGCCCCCGTGGTGGCGCCGGCTCGCCGGTTCACGTACACGACGCCGGCCTCGATGGAGTCGAGGAAGCGCTGGATCTCCTCCCGGTCCTCGCTGTACATGCCGGCGGTGAGCCCGTACTCGGTGTCGTTCGCGAGCTTCAGGGCTTCGTCCAGGGAGTCCACCGGGGCCACCGCCACCAGGGGCACGAACAGCTCCTTCTTCCAGATCCAGCTGTCGTGGGGCACCTCGACGATGGTGGGCTGCACGTACGTGCCCTTGCCGTAGTCGCCCTCGGTGAGCCGCTCGCCACCCGTCACGATCCGGCCGCGCGTGCGGGCCTCGGCGGCGGCTTCCTCGAAGGTGGCCACGGCGGCCTCGTTGATGACGGGGCCGAGGTAGACGTCCCTGTCCAGGGGGTTGCCCACCCTGATCCGCTCGGTCTTCTCCGTGAGCAGCCGGAGGAACTCGTCGTAGACCTCCCGCTCCACGTAGACCCGGGAGCAGGCCGAGCACTTCTGCCCGCCGAAGCCGAAGGCGGAGCGGAGCACGCCATCGGTGGCCTTGTCCAGGTCGGCGTTCCTGGTCACGACGGTCGGGTTCTTGCCCCCCATCTCGCAGATCACCGGCTTCGGGTAGTCCTTGGCAAAGGACCGGTAGATCCCCATCCCGACGTCGTAGGAGCCGGTGAAGGTGATGCCGTCCACGCCGGGGTGGCTCACGATCTCGTCCCCGACGACCCTTCCCGACCCCGTCAGGAGGTGGAAGGCACCGGAGGGAATGCCGGCGTCCCGGTAGAGCTCGAAGAGGCGGAGGCCGGTCCCCGCGCAGGCGCTGGCCGGCTTGAACACCACGCAGTTGCCGGCCACCAGGGCCGCGCTGGAGGGGCCCGCCGCCAGGGCCAGGGGGAAGTTGAAGGGGCTGATCACCGCCCACACGCCGTAGGGGCGCATGACGTCCACGTACTCTCCCGGGGCGCCGATGGGCTGCATGGGCTCGGTGAACCCGTTGTGCTTCTCCATCTCGTGGGCGTTCCAGCGCAGCAGGTCGGCGGACTCCTCCACGTCGCCCAGGGCCTCCAGCCGGTTCTTCCCCACCTCCATGGCCATGAGGGCCGAGAGCTCGAAGCGCCGCTCGGTGATGAGGTCCGCCGCCGCGCGGATCAGCCGGACCCGCTCCTGCCAGGGCGTGGCCGCCCACTCCGGGAAGAAGGCCCGGGCGGCGGCGACGGCGTCCCGGACGTCCTCTCGGGTGGCCCTGGCGAACCGGCCGATCACGAGGTCCCGGTCGATGGGCGAGCGCTCCTCGGTGAAGCCGTCGCCCCAGCGGGCCTCCCCGTTCACGTAGAAGGGGTGCTCCTGGCCCAGCCAGGCGCGGGCCCGCTCGATGCCCTCGTCGTAGGCCCGATGCAGCTCCTCGTCGTCGGCGGTCATCGTCGCGTAGGTGATGCGGAAGCCCTGCTCTGCCATGGCGTCGGTCCCTCCTCGGGTCCTCCCGGTCGGGCCTATGGTAGCCGAACCGGCCCAGCCGCCCCCGGGCCGAAGGTCCGGGCGGATCGCGAGAAATCCCACGTGGGAGGGCGTATCATCGGGCTCCCTTGAGGCTCGTGACCTACGACCGGAGGGGGCACCGGCGGCTGGGAGCGATCCTCGGGGGTGGGGGCGGCGGCCGCCCCAGGGTGGTCGACGTACCTGACCTCGTCGGGCACCCCGCCTTCCCCACCACCCTGGAGGCCCTGGTGGCGAGCAGCGGAGGGACGGTGCTCGACGCCGCCCGCGCCGCCCTGGAACGGGGCGAGGAGGCAGAGGCCTTCGTCGTGGAGGAGCCGCGGCTGCTGGCGCCCCTCCTCCCCCGGACCCTTCGCAGCCCCGGGGCCTCCGTCGGCGAGCGGGGGGTCCTCGGGCCCGGCGAGGTGGTCCCCTGGCCCGCCGGCGCCGCCTGGCTCGAGTACCAGCCGAAGGTCGTGGCCGTCCTGGGGGGCTGGGGCGCGCCCCTCGAGGGGGTCGGCCCCGGGCTCCGGGTCTTCGGCTACACCCTGGCCAACGACTGGGTGGCCCGCGAGGCGACCGGCGACCCCCGGGGCCGCGTGGAGGGGCTGCCCATCGCCCTCGGCCCCTGCCTGGCAACGGCGGACGAGCTGGACCCTCAGACGGCCTTCGTCACGGCCCGCGTCGGCGGCGAGGAGGTGGCCAAGGGCAACTTGAACGGCGCCGCCCGGGACCTGTTCGGGACCGTCGCCTTCCTCGCCCGCACCGAGCGCCTCGGCCGGGGCGACGCCTTTGCCGCCTCGCCGTTCCCCCCGGGGGCTTCCGAACCCGCCCCCCGCCTGTGGCCCGGATGCCGGGTGGAGCTCGAAGCCGAGGGGTTGGGGACCCTCACGAACCGCATCGGCACGCGCCCCCGCTGACCCGGCGACGCGGGTCGGGTCCCCCTCAGCGGGCCCGGCGGGCGGCCCGGCGCTCGGCGCGCTTGCGCCGCTCCCGCTCCTTCTTCTTGCGCTCCCGGTCGTGGGCCCAGCGGACCTTCCGGCGGTCCCCCCGCCCCACTACCGCTCCTCCTCGTCGTCGCCGCCCCGGGCCAGCTCCTCGCTCCGCTTGCGGGCCTTGTCGATGGCGTTCAGGAAGGCGGCACGGACGCCCGCCTCCTCCAGGTGCCGGATGGCCTCGATGGTCGTGCCCCCCGGCGAGGTCACCATCTCCCGCAGCTCCACCGGGTGCTTGCCGGTGTCGCGGAGCATCCTCGCCGACCCCAGCATGGTCTGGATGATGAGCTCGGTGGCCACGTCCCGCGAGAGGCCGAGGAGAATGCAGGCCTCGATCATGGCCTCGGCGAGGAGGAAGAAGTAGGCGGGGCCCGAGCCCGACGTGGCCGTGATCGCGTCCTGGTGCTTCTCCGGGAGCCGGAGGACCCTCCCCACGTAGCCCAGCAGCTCCTCGGCGACGGCCAGGTGCTTGTCCTCGGCGTGCCTCCCCGGGCTCACCACCGACATGGCCTCGTCCACCATGACCGGCACGTTGGACATCACCCGCAGCACGGGCACCCCCGGTGCGAGGTGCCGCTCCACAAACGACGTGTGGATGCCGGCCGCGAAGCTGATGACCAGGTGCTCGTGGGTCACGTGGTCGGCGATCTGGGCCAGGAGGACGTCCATGTCCTGGGGCTTGACCGTGATGATCAGGGTATCGGCCCAGCGCACCGCCTCGGCGTTGTCGAGGGTCGCCGTCACCCCGTACTTGCCCGCCAGCTCCTTCGCCCGCTCCTCCCGCCGGCAGGTCACCATGATGTCGTCGGCGCCCCGTCCGCCGGAGCGGATGAGGCCCGCGACGAGGGCCTCCCCCATCTTGCCACCGCCCAGGAAGGCGACCCTGCGACGCTCCACGACCCCTCCTCCCCCGGCCGCCTGGGGCCGGGGCCACGAATCCTACCGGCCGCCGGGGCCGGGCCACGAATCCTACCGGCCGCCGGGGCCGGGGCGAAAGAGGTTGGAGACGAAGAACCAGAGGTTGGCGGGCCGCTCGGCCAGGCGCCGGGTGAGGTAGGGGTACCACTCCGATCCGTAGGGCACGTAGACCCGCACCGGGTAGCCGCCCTCGGCCAGCGCCCGCTGCAGGTCCCGGCGGATCCCGTAGAGCATCTGGAACTCCACCCGCTTCCAGTCCACCCCCCGGCGCTCGGCCAGGAGGCGGGCGCCGTGCACCAGCCGGGGATCGTGGGTCGCGACGTGCACGGTGTGGCCCCGGGCCAGGAGGGTCGCGAAGAGCCGCCGGAAGCTCGCGTCCACCTCCCGCCGCGAGGCGAAGACGAGCTCCGGGGGCTCCAGGTAGGCGCCCTTGACGAGGCGGACGATGGACCCCTCGGGGAGGTCGAAGACGTCGACGGAGGTCCGCCGCAGGTACGACTGCAGGCACACGCCCACCAGCTCGTGGCGGGACCGGAGCTCCCGGTGCACCGCCAGGGTGCGGTCCACGTACTCGTGGGACTCCATGTCGATCATGACGAGGGTCCCGGAGCCCTCGGCCACCTCCAGGATCCGCTCCATGTGCGCCAGGCACGACTCCCGGGAGAGGTCCAGGCCCAGCTGCGTGAGCTTGACCGACAGGGTGCAGTCGAGCCCCGGCTCCCCACCGATCCGCTCCAGGGCGGCCACGTAGGCGTCGGCGGCGGCGGCGGCCTGGTCCGGACCGCGCACGTGCTCGCCGAGGTGGTCGAGCATGGTGGCGATGCGCTGGCGGTGGAGGGCCCACGCCACCTCCACGGCCTCGTCCAGGGTCTCGCCGGCCACGAAGCGCGCCGCCAGGCGGCGCCCGGGGGGGCTCTCGATGGCCAGGCGGCGGAACCAGGGGCGCCCGGCGAGCAGCACGACGGCCGGACGGAACAGGGAGGCCACGGCCGGAGTATAGGGGGCGGGTGGCGAGCGCCCGCCGCCGCTCCGCCCGGAGCGGAGCGGCGAAGGCGCTCCAACTCATCGCTCCGCCGGCCGGCGGGCGCGAAGACCCGTACCCTTGTCCGCGAGCGACCAAGAACCGGATGTCCCAGCGCATGAGCGTCGCCCCGTGGGCCGACGTCGCACGGGTGGGGATGGGCCCCGCCGGAACGGTGAGCCTGGCCGAGGGCTCCACGTTCCTCATCTCCGGCTTCCCGGTGGGCGATCCCACCACCTCCAGCGCCCAGGCGTGGGGGTCGGCCTCGGTGCTCCTGCTGCTCCGGGTCCTCCTCGGGCTCGAACCCAACGGGCCCCGCCGCTGGATCGGCGTCCAACCGATCCCGCCGGTCGAGGCGCTCCCGTTCCAGCCAGGGAGCCCCCGCCCTGGCTCCCGCCTCCTCTCGGTGCGGGTCGGGCCCGACGGGTCGCTGGAGCCCACCGAGGTGCCCGAGGAGGCGCTGGTCCCGCACCCGGTCGGCGTCGAGGGACCGTAGTGGCGACGGTCGTCGATCAGCGCGCGGGCCGGGCGCTGCTCATCGCCAGCGGCACGTCGTTCGCGCTCCTGGCCTCGATCGCGGCCTTCGCAGAGCCGCTGCTCCTCCGAGCGGACCGGCCGATCCAACGATGGGTGATCACCATCCGGACGGGTTGGCTGAACGACCCGATGCGTTGGATGTCGACCCTGGGTACCCGGTACGTGATCGGCGGCCTGCTCTTCGCCCTGGCCGCCTGGATCCTCGCCACCCGGCGCTGCCGCGTCGTCTTGTTCGTCATGATCATCGCGTTCGCCCTGAACCCTCTGGCCGAGTGGGCCCTCAAGGCGCTCATCGACCGACCGCGCCCGGACCTGCTGCTCCTGGCGCGGGCACGGGGCCCGTCCTTCCCGAGCGGCCACGTGGTGGCGTCCGTCGGGTTCTACGCGATGGTCCCGCTGCTCGTATGGGAGGCCACGACGAGCAGCTGGCTTCGGCAGGCCGCAGCGTGGATCGCTGGCGCGATCGTCCTGGGGGTGGGGTTCTCCCGGATCTACCTCGGGGTCCACTGGCTGAGCGACGTCGTGGGCGGGATGCTCGTCGGGACCGTCGTCGTTCTCGTCACCTACCGGGCCCTGGGAGGCCACCGCCTCGATCGATCCCGGGCGTGCTGCCCGCTCGGACCCGATCGAGGTCACCGAGGCCGCGATCCCTCCATCCTGGCCCGGTAGGCGACCAGCGCGCGCTCGGCGAGCCGCGAGGGCGACTCGTTCGTCTCCTCCGACTCTCGCACCAACCACTCCCACAGGTCCTGTCTGAGGCGCACGTGACCGGCCCGGACCCCGTGCAACCGGGCGATCGCCAGGTACACCAGGATCACCAGGCCGATCAGGAACAGGACGGCAACGAGGATGGCACGGGCGAAGGGATCGCCGTGCCAGATGAGCACGGGGCGCACCGGACCCGCGGTTCGGATCCGGAATGCCCGCCAGAGGTAGACGAAGATGTAGGACCCCGTGTAGACGAGGAAGCCGATCAGGGCGGCGAGGGGCAGCCTCCGCTTCATGACACCTCTCCTCCTTCGATCCCTCGGCTCGGCCGCGCAGGCGGTGCTGGGATGAGGTTGAGGGCTCGCTCCCGCGGGTCCTCGGGGGGCGGGCGCAGTCGGCCGAGCCAGGTCCGGCCGACCAGCCGCAGGAGCGACGCGGGCGCGCGCAGGTACCACACCCCGATGGTCAGGACGAGTCCACCGGCAAGCAGGAACGGGATCCCGAAGCCCAACCCCAGGCCGATCGACCAGGGGTTCCCGTGAAGCGTTCCCTCGCCTGTGAACGACGCGATGCCGGCGCGCGCGATCACGCTCGACACGCCGACGAGCGCGAGCCCCACCGCCAGGTACGCCCATCTCGAGCGCAGATGTCTCCGGAGGAGGTCGTCGTCCACGACCTCGAGGCCGACGGCTCGGGCGACGCCGGCGACCACTCCCCGGATCCCCCGGGCGACGAGCACCCGTCGGCGGGCGCCCCGCCTGGGGGTGAGCTTGCGGATCCCATCGACGAGGAGGATGCCCCCGGAGACGAGGATCCCGACCCCCATGAGACCGGGCACGAACACCGCGAGCATGGGCTCGTCGCCCACGGGGGTCATGCGGCCTCCTCGGCGACGCGAGCGACCAGCCCGGTGGTGCCGTCGACGACGAGCTCGTCTCCGGTGGCGATGAGACGGGTGGCGCCCTTCACGTTCAGCACGGCGGGAAGGCCGAACTCGCGGGCCACGATGGCGGCGTGCGAGAGCGGGCCGCCCTCCTCGAGCACGATCCCCCCGGCCACGAGGAACAGGGGCGTCCACGACGGATCCGTGCTCCTCGCGACCAGGATCTCGCCCTCTCGAAGGCCCCGTCCGTCGGCGAGGCTCCGTAGGACCCGGGCTCGGCCCCGGATCCTGCCGGGGCCGGCAGCCCAGCCCTCGAGGACGTCGCCCGACCTGAGCGGCGGGGCCTCGACCCCGGGGAGGCCCTCGAAGGTCTCCGGCAGTGGCTCGCCCTCCTGCGCCCGCGCCAGGGCAGCCCGGCGGCGCGCGATCTCCGCGTCGGAGACCGGCTCCCCTCCGAGGAGCATCTCCTCTAGCTCGCCGTCCGCGAGCAGCAGGACGTCCTCGGGCTGTGCGATCTGCCTCGAGGCCTCGAGGCGGCGGGCGGCCTCGAGGATGATCCGCCGCTCCTCTCCACCGAGCACCAGCAGCGCCGCCTTCGCCCGTTCCCGGAGGCTCAGGAACCTGGCGGCGTCGGTCGCAAGCTTCCGCAGGATCCGGCCCCGTACGTCGACGATCTGTCCTGTGAGCACGCGACCGAGCCGCCATCGCCACGATCCCCGCAGCCGAGCGCGGAGCTCGCTGAACGCCTCCTCGCGGTCCGACCCGGTCCTCGTGAGTCGGTCCTTCGGCGCGGCGGCCGGGCCGAGGCCCCCGCAACGCGTGATGCACTCCCAGACGAAGGCCGGATCCTCGTCCCACGTCGGGCCGCCGTAGACGGCCATGGACCCGAAATGACGCATGGCGGCGCCCACGGCCGCGAGGAACCGTTCCCCCTCCTCACCGAGGGCCCTGATCCTCGCCTCCGCTCCCTCCGGTGGCCCGGCCATCAGGGCGTCGTAGGGCGCCCGCCCGCGCACGTGCTCCGCGTAGAGGTCCCACAGGGTGACCGCGCAGTTGCATCCCGCCTGGCCCGACGGGGCGGGAGGCGCCGTGATCCGCTGCGCCCATGTGGCGGCCTCCTCCCCCACCCAGCGCTCGAGCGCGATCTCGAGGCCCCGATAGGCGGCCGCCGCACCCGCGGCCGCCGCGACCTCGGCCCCGTACCCGCGGTGGGCGAGATCCCGGACCCTTGCCCGGTAGGCGAGGAGCCGGGAGGCCGACAGGGAGGGCAGGTCCACCCGCAGGGCCAGCACCCAGTCCGCCCCCTCGGCGAACAACTGGACCTCGTCCTCGACCCTCCTTCTCAGGCGCAGGGCCCTGAGCCCCGCGAGGGCTCGGCCGAGCCTGCCCCCGGAGGGAGGAGGATCCCGACCGTCACTGAGGACGCGGCCCACGTACTGGCGTTCGACCTCGGCGTGGGAGCCGCCGGGCATCGACGCCGAGGCCTCGCGAAGGAGCGAGAGGTTCAGGGCGGCTCGGCCCCGGAACCTCCCGATTGCCTGGAACCGGCTGGCTCCCCACCGGGCAGGGATCCCGAGGTCGGCGAGGAGACGACGGAACGCGTCCTCCAGCATGGGGCCGTTGATCGTCCACAGGAGCGGTGGGACGACCCCCGGGAGCATCTCCTGCACGCCGATCGGGGTGTAGGTCGCCCCGTCGACGGGTTCGGTGTCGAAGCCATCGTCGTCGGCTCGAAGCGGCCTCTGCACGGTGATGGGGCGGGTCTGCAGGACGGCCAGCCGACCGCCCGCGACGGCCCACTCGATGTCCTGCGGCGACCCCATCCGTCGCTCGATCCGAAGGCCGAGCCGGATCAGGTCCTCCACGAACGCGGGAGGTTCGTGTCCATCCGACCCCCGTCGAGCGTGCCCCGATCGACGCGGTAGATGTGGGGCGTGACCCGTCCCGAGACGAGCGCCTCGCCGAGCCCTCGGACGGCCTCGACCCGGGCGATCTCCGGGTCCCCCTCAGGATCGCGGGTGAAGAGGACGCCGGCCCACTCCGCCGGTGACATGGCCTGGACGATGACGGCCATGGCGAGGTCGTCTTCGGCGATCCCCTCCCACCTCCGATAGGCGCGCACGGACGGCCCCCAGAGGGAGGCCCAGCAGCGCCGGACCGCCTCGAGGACCTCGTCCTCGGTCCTCAGCTCCAGGAAGGTCCGGTACTGACCGGCGAAGGAGGCACCGGAGAGGTCCTCGGCGGTGGCGGACGACCTCACCGCGAGTGCCTCCGCGCCCTCGAGCTGGCGCACGATCTCCCGGATGGCCGACTCGACGGCCGCGGGCATCTCGGCCTCGAGGAAGGCGCGGTCGACCCGGAGCGTCTCTTCCTCGATGGCGCCGGGCGGCACCGGGTCCGCTCGCCGGAGCCGGCTCAGGAACGGCGCCAGGTCCCCGTGGTCGACAAAGCGTCGATAGGCGTGGGTGGTGAGGGCGAGCGCCGTGGGAACGGGGAAGCCGAACGCGACGAGCCGATCGAGGGAGGCGGCCTTGCCGCCCACCTCTGCCACGGAGGCGCCGGACCCATCGAGGCGGCGGACGAGCAGGCGGTCCATCGGCCCCGTGCCTCACCGGTCACGCACCCTCAGGCCGCCGACCGTCGGGCACCCGGATGGCGCCGTCTGGTCCGCGCGTCCTCGCGCCTCTGGCACCGCAGGCACGAGCGGGCCCGCGGGAGAGCCCGGAGCCGCTCCACCGAGATCGGCCTTCGGCACCCCTCGCACCGGCCGAACGTGCCTCGCTCGGCGCGCCCGAGCGGGCTGGCGTGCGCCTCGACGGCCCAGCGCTGACGCTCCCGGAACGGGCCCACATCCACCGGGACGAGCTCGGCGGCCGGCCGTCCCGCGTAGCGGTCCGAGAGCACCTGCTGCATCGCCGCGGCGACCTCATTCGGGATCGTCCAGAACAGGAGGGCCGGCGGGTGCGGCGTCGCCCTCCAGACCCGGAGCACGGACCGCCCGATGGCTACGTGGTCGGGGTGACAGGTCACCCCCAGCGGGTCGTACGCGAGCACGACGCCGGGCCTCCACCGGCGCACGATCTGGAGGCCCTCGTCGTCGAGGGCTTCGGCATCGGTCTCGGCGAGGAGTCCGTCCGGGTCCTCGAGGACGACCCTGCGGTGGATCCCGAGGATCTCCGCCGCGCGTCCCAACTCGCCTTCCCGTCGTGCTGCCAGCTCCTCCCTCGTTCCCCGCCACGCCGGCGTGATCCCGGCCTCCCCCCGGGTGAAGGTGAGCAGGCCGACGTGCTTGCCGAGGGAAGCGGCCAGGGCGAGCACGGCTCCCAGGCCGCAGGAGTCGTCGTCGGGGTGCGCGCAGATGGCGAGAGCGCTTCCCGCCCGACGGAAGGCCCCCAGCGGATCGCCGGTGACGTCGCTCGATGCCACGGAAGGTTGGTCGCTCCGGCCGGTGCAGGGGGGCGCCACGACCCCGGGCCGTGGTCGACGAAGACCGTCATGGACGCCGCCGAGGTGCACCACGCGGCAGGCCGAGCCCATGCGGGCTGCTCCTGCTTCGTCGTCGACCGCGGCGGGACCCGGCGCGTCTTCCGAGGGGAGGCGCTCGGCCTCCCGGAGCCAACGGTCCCCTGCGCGTGCGGCGAATACCGGTGAGGACGAGGTCCGCTGCGATCGGGTGGCGGCCCGCGGTGGGCACCGTCCGCCGCGTGTGGCGGATCGGCCGGGGCCGGTGGTGGCGACCCCTCTGGCTGCCGGCAGCGCTCTACCTGGCGGTGTCCCTCGCGGTCAACGCGCTCCTCCTGCTGGCCGTCGGAGCCGTCAAGCTGTTGACGGGCGGCGGTGCGCCGTCAGACGGCACGCTTCCGTCGATCCACAACGTACGGAAGGTCGACGACCGGGTCTGGGCAGGCGCCCAGGCGGGGGCCGAGCAGTACCGCCAGCTGGCGGCGACCGGCGTCACCGTGGTGGTGGACCTCCGCACTGGCGCGCCGGGCGATGCGGGGGACGACGCGGCGGCGTTGCGGTCGATAGGGCTGGGGTACGTCCGGCTGCCCCTCCGTGACGGCCACGCGCCGGACGCCGCCATGGTGCGCCGCTTCCTCGAGGTCGTCCGCGAGGCCCGAGGGATCGTGTACGTCCACTGCGGTGGCGGCGTGGGGCGGAGTTACTCGCTCCAGGCCGCGTACGAGGCGGCCATGGGGCGAGACCCGTCCGTGGCCGGCCTGTTCGTGCTGGGGCCCCCCACCGTGGAGCAGCTGTGGTTCGTCCTGTCCGTGGGCCCGGGCCGGCCTGTGGGTGGAGTCAGCCGGATCGTCGAGGTGGTCAGCCGGTTCGTGTTCGACGCTCCTCGGACCGCCATCAACTGGGTGGCCCTGCGGATCTTTGATCGCACCGCTCACGTCGGCGTCGGCACGCCGCAGGGGAGGCACGCCCGTTTCGAGTCCTCGGACCGACGAAGCGATCGACCCGGCGTGGACACGGGGCTGCAGCGGGTGCGGGCGGTGGGCAAGGGCGGCCTGGAGCGGCCTGGAGCTCGTGCACCTCGAGGATGCCTCCCGGGATGATGAGCGCCCGCTGGTGTGGAACGTGAACCGCCTGCGCGACTCCACCGGGGGCCGATTGGCGGTCCTCTGGACCAGGTCGCTGAGGAAGGCGAACGCCGCGGCTCGCAGTTCCCGATCGAGCGCCTCCTCCGGCATCCGCGGACCTAGGTTGTGCGGCTTCCAAGGGGTGTTTGCACTTCGACCC
>CAYVCH010000009.1:18823-24601 GCA_964449755.1 uncultured Actinomycetes bacterium | reverse complement strand
GGCGGCCGGGCCGGGGCCGAGGACCGGACGGCCCGGCGCGGGGGCTCCTCGTCGTCCAGGTCGAAGGTGAGGGTCCGCTGGACCTCGTTCTGGGCCCTGCGGAACTCCCGGATGGCCCGGCCCAGGGCCCGGCCGATCTCCGGCAGCCTGCGGGGGCCGACCACGATGAGGGCCACCACCAGGATGACCAGGATCTCCATGGGGCCGATGTTTCCCATGCTCCGCCGGGGCCCTCGCCCCTCGACCCGATTCTACCGAGCGTCCCGCGGGCCCGGGGTCCGCCCTTCCCTCAGCCCGGCGGCCCGCTCGACGGCCCGGGTGCCCTCCGCCGCCACCCCTGCCGCCAGGGGGGCCACGTCCTCGTGGAACCGGGTGAGGGCGCGGGCGAGCAGGCGGACGTGGCGGACGAGGGCGACGAGGGCGGCCAGGAGGGCCGCCGTCGTCACCAGGCCGACGACCAGCCAGACGGTCGCGGGCACGGACACGGGCCCGATCCTACCCCCCAGAGGGTCAGTGGGTGGCCAGGAACCCCTGGAGCCAGCGGTCGTCCCCGAGCTTGAAGTGGAAGTCGATGAGGTCGTCCAGGGTGAGGGGCGGGGCCTCTGAGCGTCGGCGGGGGTCAGCCAGCTCGTCCCCGGCCCGGGCCCGCCGGGGCCGGCGGGACGCCGCCGCCTCATCGTCGCCGGACACGTCCACCCCGGCCGAGACCAGGAGGGCCACGATCTTCCGGTCGGCTCGTTTCTCCACGTCGTCGAGGCAGACGGGGCAGGTGAACCGGTAGGTCCCTTCCCGGCCGCCCGCCCGCAGCGACAGGAGGATGGACTCGGGGCCCATGTCCACCTCGCCGCACCGGGGGCACGTGGTCCGGATGGTCGTCATCTCACCCCATCTATCGGCGGCCTTCAGGACCCCCTTGAGAGCCTGCGCCCGGCCTCAGGGGTGGGCGGGACGGTACCGGGACAGGGTCCGGCGGGCCACCTCGCGAACGCGCTCGCGGACCTCCGGGGGGTGGAGGACCTCGGCCTCGGGGCCCAGCCGGAGCAGCAACCGCGTCACCCCCTCCAGCCGGCTGGCGGGGAGGACCACCTCCAGGGCGCCGTCTCCCCGCTCCCGCTCGGACTCCACCTCGTAGTACTCGGCCACCCACCGCGCCCCGGGGCGCAGGAGCAGGCGGACCCGCACGTCCGCCTCGCTCGCCGTGTACAGGGCCCGCCCGGCGCCGGCCAGCCCCCGAGGCGTGAACCGCTGCCCGGTGCCCCTGGCGCGCCGGATGCGGTCGGCCCGGAACAGCCGCTCGGCGCCGGAGCGGTGGTCCCAGGCCACCACGTACCAGTTCCCGAGGGCCGTGAACACCTCCTCCGGGTCGATCCGGCGCACCGTGGTCTCCCCCGAGGAGGCCGCGTAGTACTCGATCTCCAGCCGCTCCCGGCGCGCCACGGCCCGCCGGAGCCTGGCCAGGACGTCCACGGGCCGGCCGACCGTTGCCGCCTCGACCCGCTCGGCCAGCGAGCCCAGGGTCTCGGGCCCCAGGCCCTGCCGGAGCTTCTCCAGGGCCGACGCCAGGGCGGGGGCCTCGGGGAAGCCGGGGGTGGCGGCAAGGGCGGTGCCTCGCAGGAACAGGGCCAGTGCCTCGTTCCGGGTAAGCCGGAGGGGACGCGAGAAGTAGTCGGCCATGCGGATCCACACCCGGCCGTCCTCGATGTCGACCTCGACCAGGTCCCCGGGCCCGTAGGGAGGGAGGCCGGAGACGAACAGCAGCCGGAGGTCCGCCACGAGCTCCTCCTCGGCGACCCCGAAGAGCCGGGCCGCGTCGGCCAGACGGGTCCCCGGGTTGCGGACGAGGTAGGGGACGATGCTGAGGAGCCGCCGCAGGCGGTCGGCGGAGCGGGGCCGCCCGCTCCTGGACCGCGTGGGGCCCGTCGGGGGTGGGCCGCCGCTAGTCCCCAACGAGGGCCTCCAGGCGCCGGACCACCTCGTCCCGGAGGGAGCGGGGGGACACCACCCGGGCGTCCGGCCCGAACTGGAGGACCCAGGAGGCGAGGGTCTCCCCCTCCCCCATGGGCACCCGCACCTCCACCCAGCCGTCCCGCCGGGCCCGCACCCGCTCGGCCCCGGGCACGCCGGAGGTGGCCCACCAGGCCACCTCGGGGGAGAGGGCCACCACCGCCTGGCGGATGGGCCCACCGGGTCCCCAGGGCCCGGCCTGGACGTGGTCGGCGGCCCGGAAGCCCTCGGGGGGTGCGCTCCCTTCGCCGGCATCGGCGGGCCCCGACACGATGCGCGAGAGCCGGAAGGCCCGGATCTCGCCGCGTCCCCGGTCCAGGCCCACCACGTACCAGTGCCCCGCCCGCCAGACGAGCCCGTAGGGGTCGACCCGGCGCTCCCCGGCTGCCCCTCGGGGCGTCCGGTACCGGAAGCGCACGCTCCGGCCACGGTCCAGGGCGTCGGCCAGCACGAGCAGCCGGGCCCCCTCCTCCCCCGGGTCCACCGCCAGCGGGCCCGGCGCGAGGTCCCCCAGGGCGGGCCCTCCGGTCCCCGAGAGGAGCTTCCACGCCGCGTGCTCGGCCGACGGGTCGGCGCCCGTGGCCCGCGCCGCCACCAGGAGGGCCGAGATCTCCTCGGGGGTGAAGCTGATCTCGGGGAGGTAGTACCGGTCCTTGCGGATGCGGTAGCCCTCCTCCGCCTCCCAGGCGTCGGTGGGCACCGTCTCCAGGGGCACCCCCAGGTCCCGGAGGAGGTCCTTGTCCCGCTCGAACATCCGCTTTGCCGTGGAGGGGTCCTCCTGCTGGTAGCCCTCGATGAGGTCCCGGATCTCCTCGAAGGTTCGGGGCCGGCGGGACTCCAGCAGGAGCGCCACCAGGTCCACCAGCCGCTCGAGCGGGTGCATCCGTGGGGCATCATACTCGGGCCATGCCGGCCCTCCGGGGACGTCCGTGATCCGCCTCCGACGGGGGCGGGTGGTGGCCCTGGGTGCCTCCCGCCCGGGAGCCCAGGAGCTGACCGTCGAGGTGGAGGGCGAGCGAGTGCCGGCCCTGGCCTACCCGGGCCTCACCGGCCCCGTCCGCGAGGGAGACGTGGTCCTCCTCAACACCACCGCCGTCGCGCTGGGGCTCGGCACCGGCGGGTTCCACCTGGTCATGGGCGTCGAGGGGGGGCTCGACCTCGAGCCCGGCCGCGGCGGGCGGGTGATGAAGGCCCGCTACACCCCCTCCCAGGTGGCCGTGGCCGCCGTCGAGGAGACCCACCGGGACCTCCTGGAGGCCTCCCCCGGTCTGGCGGGGACCCCCGTCGTGGCCGCACCCCTCCACTCGATGGTGGCCCCCGTCGCCGCGGGCGCCAAGGCCGCCGGGGCCGCCCGCGTCGCCTACGTCATGACCGACGGCGCCGCCCTCCCCGGGGCCTTCTCCCGCCTGGTACCTCGGCTGCGGCAGGCCGGGCTCCTGGACGCCTTCGTCACCTGCGGGCAGGCCTTCGGCGGCGAGGTGGAGGCCGTCACCCTCTGGACCGGCCTTCTCGCGGCCAGGGAGGTCCTGGGGGCCGAGGTGATCGTCGTGGCCGACGGCCCGGGGAACCTGGGGACCGACACCACCTGGGGAGTGTCGGCCCTGGCGAGCGGCCACGCCCTGAACGCCGCCGAGGTCCTCCGGGGGCGCCCGGTGGCCGCCCTCCGGGTCTCCTTCGCCGACCCCCGCCCGCGGCACCGCGGCGTCTCCCACCACTCCCTCACGATCCTGGGGCAGGTGGCCACCTGCCGGGCCAACGTGGCGGTGCCCCAGCTCGAGGACCCGTCCCAGCGGGCCGCCGTCTGGGGCGCCCTCCTGGCCCGGAGGCTCGAGGAGCGTCACCAGCTGGTCGAGGCCGACGGCCGTCCGGCCCTGGCCGAGCTGGAGCGCCGGGGGGTGGAGGTCCGCTCCATGGGCCGGTCCCCCGTCGACGACCCCGCCTTCTTCCTGGCCGCCGGCGCCGCTGGGGTCCTGGCGGGGCGCATGGCCGTCACCGCCAGGTCCTGGCAGCAGCCGCCTCGACGGTGAGGCCGGCGGCGCGGGTCACATGTGGGCGATGAGCTGCTCGACGCGCTCGTCCACCGCGCGGAAGGGATCCTTGCACAGGACCGTCCGCTGGGCCTGGTCGTTCAGCTTCAGGTGGACCCAGTCCACCGTGTAGTCCCGTCGCTTCTGCTTGGCCATCCGGATGAAGTCCCCGCGGAGCTTGGCCCGGGTCGTCTGGGGCGGCTCCCGCATGGCCCGGTTGACGTCCCGGTCCTCCACGACCCGGTCCGCGGCGCCCGCCCGCTCCATCAGGTAGTAGAGGCCCCGCTCCCGGTTCACGTCGTGATAGGCGAGGTCCAGCAGGGCCACCCTCGGGCTGCCCATGGGGAGGCCGTGCCTTGCCCGGTACCGGTCGATGAGGAGCTGCTTGGCCACCCAGTCCACCTTGGGGGCCAGCCGCTCCAGCTCCCCCGAGGAGAGGGCCTCCAGGGCGTTCCCCCACTCCTCGAGCAGGCGGCGGGAGGCAGCGTCGGGGCCCCGGCGCTCCAGGAACCGGGCGGTCCGCTCGTGGTACTCGGCCTGGATCTCCACGGCCGACAGCTCCCGCCCGTTGGCCAACCGGACCCGGCGCCGGCAGGTGGGGTCGTGGGAGATCTCCCGGATGGCCCGGATGGGGTTCTCCAGGGACAGGTCCCGCATGACCGTGTTCGCCTCGAGCATCCGCAGGACCAGGTCGGTGACCCCCACCTTCAGGTAGGTGGTCCACTCGTTCATGTTCGAGTCGCCCACGATGACGTGGAGGCGCCGGAACCGCTCGGCGTCGGCGTGGGGCTCGTCCCGGGTGTTGATGATGGGCCGCGAGCGGGTGGTGGCCGAGGACACGCCCTCCCAGATGTGCTCGGCCCGCTGGGCGATGCAGAACTGCGCCCCCCGGGGCCCCAGGAGGACCTTGCCGGCCCCCGTGTAGATCTGCCGGGTGACGAAGAAGGGGATGAGGACCTCGGCCATGCGCGCGAACTCCCCCTGCCGGGTGAGCAGGTAGTTCTCGTGGCAGCCGTAGGAGTTGCCGGCGGAGTCGGTGTTGTTCTTGAACAGGTGGACCTGGCCGGAGATGCCCTCCTCGTGAAGGCGGACCTCGGCCGCCGACAGCAGTGCCTCCAGGATCCGCTCGCCGGCCTTGTCGTGGGCGACCAGCTCGCGGACGGAGTCGCACTCGGGCGTGGCGTACTCCGGGTGGGAGCCGACGTCGAGGTAGAGGCGGGCACCGTTCTCCAGGAAGACGTTGGAGGAGCGGCCCCAGTGGACGACCCGGCGGAACAGGTAGCGGGCGACCTCGTCGGGGGACAGCCGTCGCTGACCCCGGAAGGTGCAGGTCACCCCGTACTCGTTCTCCAGGCCGAAGATGCGCCGCTCCACGGTCCCAGTGTAGGTCCCGGAGCCTCGGTCGGCCGCAGCCAGGCCGGGCCTCAGCGCAGCAGCTCGACGATCTCGCCCTCGGTGAGGCGGTGGAACTTCCGCCGGCCCCGCCGGGTGCGGTCGAGGACCCCCGCCTCGATGTGCCCGGGGGGGATCTCCCGCTCCTCCGCCGCCGAGAGGGCGGCGACGCCGGACCGCACGGCCTCCCGGAGGTCCCACCCCTCGCGGAAGGTCTCCCTCAACTTCCCGGTGAGGGACTCGGCGTGGCCCCCCATGGCCACGTAGCCGTGCTCGTCGGTGACGCTGCCGTCGAACAGGACGTGGTAGATCTCGTTCCCCCCGGGCTCCTCGCCCACCTCGCCCACCAGGATCT
>CAYVCH010000009.1:0-18748 GCA_964449755.1 uncultured Actinomycetes bacterium | reverse complement strand
GCCAGGTCCCGCGCCTTCACGTCCTCCCGTCCGTAGGAGTACCCTCGCAGGTCCGCAAGGCGCACCCCCGCGATGCGCAGGTCCTCGAACTCGCTGTACTTGCCGACCCCGGCGAAGGCGATCCGGTCGTAGATCTCGGAGATCTTGTGCAGCGTGGCCGAGGGGTTCTCCGCCAGGAACAGCAGCCCGGCCCCGTACTCCAGCGCCACCACGGACTTGCCGCGGGCGATCCCCTTGCGGGCGTACTCGGAGCGGTCCTTCATGAGCTGCTCCGGCGGGACGTACGGCATGAAGGCCATCACGACCGTCCCCGCACGACGTCCTCGTAGGCCCGCTTCACCTCGGGGAGCTCCACCCCGGCGACCCCCTCCGCGGAGATGGCGTAGACCGTCGGGTAGATCCCCCGGGCGGGGTCGGGCCCGCCGGTGGCCGTGTCCTCCTCGGCGGCGTCGACGAGGGCCTCCACCGCGACCCGGACGCCCTCGTCCCGGGTGAGGCCCGGCCGCCAGCGCTTCTTGAGCGAGCCCTGGGCGGCCCGCGCCCCCGAGCCGGTGGCCCGGTAGTCGTCCTCCTCCCACCGGCCCCCGGTGGCGTCGTAGTAGAAGAGCCGGCCCTCCCCCCGCCGGTCGTCATAGCCACCGAAGAGGGGCACCACCACGAGGCCCTGGAGGGCCATGGGGAAGTTGGCCCGGATCATCTGGGCCAGGCGGTTCGCCTTGCCCTCCAGGGACAGGCGGTCGCCGGTGATCTTCTCGTAGTGCTCCAGCTCCAGCTGGAAGAGCTTGACGATCTCCACGGCCTGCCCCGCGACGCCGGCGATGGCGATGGCCGAGTAGTCGTCGGCGGGAAACACCTTCTCCATGCGGTCGTCGGCGATGGTGAAGCCCTCGGTGGACCGCCGGTCGCCGGCCATGACGACCCCCTCCGCGTACTTCAGGCCCAGGACGGTGGTCCCCCGGGGCATGGGCACCTCCGCCCCGGGCGGCCCGGGCCACCGGGGCAGCGCCTCCGGGCGCGCCCGCAGCAGGAAGTCCAGGAAGCTCGGGCTGTGCCCGATGGGCTCCCCCGGGGAGGGGCGGACGAACGGCAGCTCGCCCCTCATTCCCCGCCCTTCTGGACGTAGCTCTTCACGAACTCCTCGGCGTTCTCCTCCAGCACGGCGTCGATCTCGTCGAGGATCTCGTCCATCTCCTCCTTCAGCTTCTCGCCCCGGGTGGACGCCCGTACCCGGCCGCCCTCGGCCCCGGCCTCCTCCCCGGGCCCGCCCCGGCGCTGCGCGCGCCTCCGTTCCTGCTCCTGCGGCACGTCCGGCTCCTTCCCCGCGATCGGACCTTGATTGTATCGGCGTCGCCCGGTCGCCCGGAGAGGGTCCACCGGGCCGTCAGCCCTGGAGCAGCCGGATCAGGCTGGCGGCGTCGGGGGCCCGATCCAGCAGCTCCTGCACGTGGGCCCGGGTGCCCCGGAGGGGCTCCCGCATGGGGACCCGCTGGAGGGCCTCCGCCTCGATGTCGAAGATGATGGAGTCCCACGACGCGGCGGTGATGGCGTCGGGGTACCGGGCGATGCAACGGCCCCGGAAGTAGGCCCGGGTGTCCTCGGGCGGGTTCATCACGGCGTCCTCGATCTCCCCGTCGGTGACCAGGCGCTCCACCTTGCCCGCCGCCGCCAGGCGGTGGTAGAGGCCCCGGTCGCGCCGGACGTCGTGGTACTGCAGGTCGATCAGGCGGAGCTTCGGGTCGGTCCAGGCGAGCCCGTCCCGCTCCCGGTAGCCCTCCAGGAGCCGGTACTTGGCCACCCAGTCCAGCTCCCGGTGGAGGGACAGGGGATCCTCCTCGAGGCCGGCGAGGACCGCCTCCCACCGCCGCACGACGTCGGCGTCCTCGGGGGCGGCCTCGCCCTGGTCGAGGTACTTGCGGGCCCGCTCCAGGTACTCCCACTGGAGCTGCACCGCCGTGAGCCGCCGCCCGTCGGCGAGGCGCACGGGGGCCCGGCACGTGATATCCCGGGAGACCTCGTGGAGGGCGGCCACGGGGTTGGCCAGGGTGAGGTCGGGCAGGTACTCGTCCTCGACCATCTTGAGGACGATGGCCGTGGTCCCCACCTTCAGGTAGGTGGCCACCTCGCAGAGGTTGGCGTCGCCCACGATCACGTGGAGACGCCGGTACTTCTCCGGGTCGGCGTGGGGCTCGTCCCGGGTGTTGATGATGGGCCGCTTCAGGGTGGTCTCCAGGCCCACCTCGGTCTCGAAGAAGTCCGCCCGCTGGCTGAGCTGGTAGAGGGCCCGGCTCCGCTCGTCCCAGGGGGCCTCCGTCCCCAGCTTCCCGGCCCCGGTGAACACCTGCCGGGAGACCAGGAAGGGCGTGAGGTCCCGGACGATGCTGGCGAAGGGGGTCCTCCGGTCCACCAGGTAGTTCTCGTGGGTGCCGTAGGAGTTGCCCTTGCCGTCAGAGTTGTTCTTGTAGACGGCCAGGCGCTGACCCGGGGGGAGCACGCGGGCCAGCTCCTCCAGGGACCGCTCGAGCACCCGCTCCCCGGCCTTGTCGTGGACGACGAGCTGGCGGGGCGTCCGGCACTCCGGCGTGGAGTACTCGGGGTGGGCGTGGTCCACGTAGTAGCGGGCCCCGTTCGGCAGGATCACGTTGGCCAGGCCCAGGTCCTCCTCGGCGGGCTCCCGGACCTGGACCGGCTCGAATCCCCGGGCGTCCCGCAGGGGGGACTCCTGCTCGTAGTCCCAGCGGATCCGCCGGAGGGCCCCGGCGTAGGTGCTGATGAGGAGGGACGAGGACAGCACCGGGTTGAAGTCGGGCACCCCGGGCGCCGAGATGCCGTACTCCGTCTCGGTGCCAACGACCTTGGGGATGGCCATGGGCTACAGGTACTGGCCGGCGTTGATCCGCTCGACCTGACGGCCCTCCTGCCCGCCGTCGCCGAGGAGGGTCCGCACGTAGACGATGCGCTCCCCCTTCTTCCCGGAGATCCGGGCCCAGTCGTCGGGGTTCGTGGTGTTCGGCAGGTCCTCGTTCTCCTTGAACTCCTCCCGGATGGCCCGCAGCAGGTCGTCGGTCTTGATGCCCTTCTCCCCGGTGGACAGGAATCGCTTGATGGCCTCCTTCTTGGCCCGCCGGACGATGTTCTCGATCATGGCCCCGGAGTTGAAGTCCTTGAAGTAGAGGACCTCCTTGTCGCCGGAGGCGTAGGTCACCTCGAGGAACCGGTTCTCGGGATCGGTGGCGTACATCCGCTCCACCGTGCGGTCGATCATCCGCTGCACGGCGGCCCTCGCGTCGCCCCCGGCCCTGCGGACCTCGTCGGGGTGGATGGGCACGTCGGGCTTCAGGTACTTGGACATGATCTCCCGGGCCTGGGGCTGGTCGGGTCGCTCGATCTTGATCTTCACGTCCAGGCGGCTCGGCCGGAGGATGGCGGGGTCGATGAGGTCCTCCCGGTTGGAGGCCCCGATGACGATGACGTTCTTCAGGGCCTCCACCCCGTCCAGCTCCGACAGGAGCTGGGGCACGATGGTGGTCTCGACGTCGGAGGAGATCCCGCTGCCCCGGGTCCGGAAGATGGAGTCCATCTCGTCGAAGAAGACGATGACCGGCAGCCCCTCCTTGGACCGCTCCTTGGCCCGCTGGAAGATCTCCCGGATCTGCCGCTCGGTCTCGCCCACGTACTTGTTGAGGAGCTCCGGGCCCTTCACGTTCAGGAAGTAGGAGCGGGCGTCCTCGCGGCCGGTGCGCTCCTTCACCTTGTCCGCCAGGGACCGGGCCACGGCCTTCGCGATGAGGGTCTTCCCGCAGCCCGGCGGCCCGTAGAGCAGCACGCCCTTGGGGGCCTCGAGCCGGTGCTCCTGGAACAGCTCGGCGTAGAGGAAGGGCAGCTCCACGGCGTCTCGGATGGCCTCGATCTGAGCCTGCAGGCCCCCGATGTCGTCGTAGGTGACGTCGGGAATCTCCTCCAGGACCAGCTCCTCGACCTCCTCCCGGGGCAGCTTCTCCAGGGCCACCCCGGAGCGGGGGTCGTACAGGAGGGGGTCGCCGACCCGGATGGTCTCGCCCCGGAGCCTGGCGCCGAGGGTGGCCACCATCTCCTCGTCGGCCCGGCCGAGGACGATGACCCGGTCGGAGTCCAGGTGGTCCTTCACCTTGACGACCTCGCCCTGGCGATCGGGCTCCAGGACCTCCACCACGTTGAGGGCCTCGTTCAGCACGACCTCCGCCCCGCGTCGGAGGGAGGAGACGTCGATCTCGGGGGCCACGTTCACCCGCATCTTCCGCCCGGCGGTGAAGACGTCCGCCGAGCCGTCCTCGTTCGCTCCCAGGAACACCCCGAAGGACGCCGGGGGCTGGCTGAGCTTCTCCACCTCCTCCCGGAGGGCCTCGATCCTGTCCCGCTCCGTCCTGAGGGCCGCGGCCAGCTTCTCGTTCTGGGCCAGGGCCCGGGAGAGGTCGGCCCGGGTCTCGGCCAGCTTCTCCTCGAGGACCTTCACCTGCCGGGGGGCGCTCGTCAGCCGCCGGCGCAGCAGGGCGACCTCGTCCTCGAGGAACTTCACCTGGGTCTGGAGCTCGTGGATTTGCTTCTCGTAGCGCTCGGCGCCCTCCGCGTCGTGGCCGGGCATCGCTCACCTCCCGCCAACGGCCAGTATATGCCAGGCCCCCCGCTCGACCGGTACGGGCCCCTACCCCTCAATACGTCGGCGCGGCGGCTGAAGGGGGTCAGGCCAGGCGACGGGCCACGGTGAGGAAGCCCGTGTGGGCCACCATCCGGTGGTCGGGGCGGACGCTCCGCCCGGTCACGTGCCACGGCCGGAGCAGCAGCTCGAAGGTCTCCAGGTGCAGGAACCCGCCTCCCGGGAGCGCCTCCACGAGGGCCTGCACCTGGCCCGTGGTCGGCAGGTACGAGCAGAGGACGGCCCCCGGCTCCAGCACCGAGGAGACGGCCGGGAGGACCTCCCAGGGCTCCGGCAGGTCCAGGACGGCCCGGTCGAAGGTCTCCCCGACGCCGGCCACCTGCCGGACGTCCCCCGGACGCAGCTCCAGCCAGGAGGGCAACCCGCCGAAGAAGGCCTCCACGTTGGCCGTGGCCCGGTCCTTGAAGTCCGGCCGGACCTCGTAGGAGACCACCCGGCCCCCGGGCCCCGTGGCCCGGCACAGGACGATGGTGAGGGCCCCCGAGCCCGTCCCCGCCTCCAGCACCCGGGACCCCGGGCGGATGTCCGCGTAGACCAGGATGGCCCCCTGGTCCTTGGGGTAGACGACCTGGGCGCCCCGGGGCATCTTCAGGACGTAGTCGGCCAGGAGAGGTCGGAAGCAGCGGAAGGCCATGCCAGCGGCGGACCGCACCTCACAGCCCTCGGGCCGGCCGAGGACGGCGTCGTGGGGCACCGCCCCGCCGTGGGTGTGGAAGGCCTGGCCCGGTTGGAGGCGCCCCACCAGGTACCGCCGGCCCCGGAGGTCGATGAGCAGGGCCCGTTCGCCGGGCCGGAAGGGGCCGGTCAGCTGGCCCTCCCCGTCGCGGCGCCGTACGGCTCGACCGGCAGGACCTCCTCGGCCAGTTCGCGGGCCACCTGGCCGTCGTCCCCCCGGCCCCCGGCGGCCCCCGGAGGCCCCGGCCCGCCGGCCACCTCCACGGCGGCGGGCTCCCGGGTCTCCCCGAGGCGAAGCCCGAGGACCTGGGCCCGGGCGCGGCAGAAGGCGCAGAAGCGGCCCGTGGTGGGCTGCCCGCAGGCCTCGCAGGGAGCCAGCTCCGCCGCCCCGTCCGGGCGGAAGCGCGGAGCCACCTTGTCCAGGAAGCCCAGGAGGAACTGGGCCTTGGTCCCCGGGGAGGTGGCCTCCAGCCGGTTCATCGCCTCCTTGTACCGGAGCTGGGTGTTGCCGGCCACGAGGGGGCACTCCTCGACGACGTACTCGATGCCCCGGAGGAAGGCGTAGGCCGCCGTCTCCAGCTCCGTCAGCCGGTACAGGGGCTTCACCTTCTTCACCATGCCGGGCCGGGCGGGCAGGACCGGGGACTGGCGGGCCAGGAACTCGGTCTGCCACCGGAGGAGGTTGCCCAGGAGGTTGGCGGCCTCGTCGTCGAGGTTGTGGCCGGTGGCGAGGACGTCGAAGCCGCCCTCCAGGGCCACGCGGTTGAAGACGTAGCGCTTGGACAGCCCGCAGGTCGCGCAGGTGGCGCGGGAGCCCCGCGCCCTCGCCGTGGTGACGTCGAAGCCGTAGGCCTCGCGCAGGTCCACCTCCACCAGCCCGGCCCCCCGCTCGGCCAGCAGGTCCCGGCGCCCCTCGGCGAAGACCCGGACCGCCTCCGCCGACCGGTCCGAGTACCCACCGATCCCGAGGCCCAGGTACAGGCCGCTGGCCCGGTAGCCCAGGTCGAGCAGCAGGTCCCACAGCCCGAGGGAGTCCTTGCCCCCGGACACGGCCACCAGGACCCGGTCCCCGGGCCGCAGCATGTCGTGGGCGGCGATGGCCCGCTTGACCTGCTCTCGGACGTGGTGGAGGAAGCAGTCCCGGCAGAAGGCGGCGTTGTGGCGACGGAGCTCGACCACGGCCGGGCGCCGGCAGCGGCGACACTTCATCCCGGAGCCGTGGCCGCCGCCCGAGATGACCGGCCGGATCTCGAGGACGTCCTCCTCCCCCACCACGTCCTCCCGGGTGAGCAGCGCTCCGTCCCGGATGACCAGGACCGTGTCGGGGTCGATGCCGAGCTCCCGGAGGACCTGGCGGACCTTCCGCCCGCCGGCCACCTCCACCTCCCGGTCGGGGTTGCGCAGCTTCACCCTCATCGGCAGGAAAGGCTAGTACGGGCCGGGGCGGTTCGCGCCGCCCCCCGGAGCGGCGTCAGGACTGCGGGTTGGGAGCGGGGTTGACCCCCAGGGTCACGGTGAGGGTGGCCCGGCTCCCGTCAGGGTGGACCACCTCCACCCCGACCCGGTCCCCGGGACGGCGGGCCCGGATCATCTCCCCCAGGGCCTCCGAGCCCGCCACCGCCCGGTCGGCGAAGCCCACGATGACGTCCCCCTGCCGCAGCCCGGCGGCGTCGGCGGGGCCGCCGGGGACCACGGCCACCACCAGGGCCCCGGAGCCCACCGGCAGCCCGTACTGGAGGGCCAGGAGCTCGTCCACGGTCTGCGTCACGACCCCCAGGTAGGGCACGGGGGCCTCGGGCTTGCGGATGGCCTCCTCGATGGTGGGCCGGGCCGCGTCGATGGCGATGGCGAACCCGATGTTCTCGGCGGCTCCCGCCTGCACGCCCGCCGTGTTGATGCCCACGACCTTCCCCGCCATGTTCACCAGGGGCCCGCCGGAGTTGCCGGGGTTGATGGCGGCGTCGGTCTGGATCACGTCGCGGTAGGTCCGCTGGCCGTTCTCGCACACCTCGGGAGGGCACTGGGGGTCCTGGACGGTGACGATCCGGCCCAGGGCCGAGACGATGCCCGTGGTCACCGTGGGCCCGCCCTCCAGGGACAGCGCGTACCCGATGGCCACCACCTGCTGCCCGAGCTGGAGGCCGCCGGAGCTTCCCAGCGGGAGCGTGGGCAGCCCCTCGGCGTCCACCTTGAGGACGGCCAGGTCTGCCGTGGCGTCCCCCCCGATGACCCGGGCGTCGTACCGCCTGGGGTCGCCGCCGCAGATCACCTCGTCGCCGCAGGTGGTGACGCTGATCCGCGTGGCGCCCTCGACGACGTGCCAGTTGGTCGCGATGAACCCGTCGGGGCGGACGATGAACCCGGTCCCCACCCCCTGGGCGGTCCCGCCCCCCAGGACGTCTGGCCGGAACAGGTCGGTGGTGACGTTGACGACGGCCGGGAGGACCCGGCGCACCACCGCCACCACCCCGCCTCCGCCGCCGGCGGGGAGCGGCTCGGCGGGCGGGGCGGGCGCGGGGCTCTCCCCGCGCCCCGTCCCCACCGTGCAGGCCCCCAGCAGCAGCCCCGAGGCCAGCAGGGCGGGGAGGGCTCGTCGAGCGGTCCGCGATGCCATCTCCCAAGCGTATTCGACGCCCGGCCGGGCGACGTTCGCGCCCGGCGACCGGCGCCGTGGCGCTACGACGTCGGGATGCGCTTGGCCGGGTCCACGAAGGGCAGGCTGGCCGTCCGGGCGGGCAGCACCGCCCCCCAGGGCGCCTCCACCGACAGCTCGGTGCCGGGGGCGGCCAACTCGGTGGGGACCCACACGTAGCCGATGTTCCGCTCCAGGCGGGGGGACCACACGAGCTGGGTCAGGTGCCCGACGGGGCGGCCGCCGCTCGAGGCGGGCCAGAAGGTGGTGAGGCCGCCCAGCGGCTCACCGGCGACCTCGAGGCCCACGAGTTTCCGCCGGACGCCCCGGGCCCGGATCCGCTCCAGGGCGGCCCGCCCGATGTAGTCGGCGGCCTTGCCCTCCTCGACGAGGCGCTCCAGGCCGGTCACCTCAAAGGGGTTGTTCTCCAGGGTCATGTCCGAGCCGTAGTTGAAGATGCCGGCCTCCACCCGCCGGGCCTCGCAGGGCGGCGTGACTCGGATCCCGTGGGGCTCCCCCGCCCGGAGGATCCTCCCCCACAGCTCGTCGCCCCGTGCCGGGTCGCGCAGGTAGACCTCGTAGCCCACCTCGCCCGTCCAGCCGGTTCGGGAGACCACGACGGGGACGTCGTCCAGGGCCGTCTCGGTGCACCAGTAGTAGCCAAGGCCGAGGATCTCCTCGCCGAAGAGGTCCCGCATGACGTCCTTGGACCTCGGCCCCTGGACCTGGACCGGGTAGACCTCGGGCTCGGTGACCTCCACCTCCAGGCCGGCGTGGACGGCCACCCCCCGGATCCACAGGCCCGCGTCGGAGTCGGCCAGGGCCAGCCAGTACCGGTCCTCCCCCAGCCGGAGCAGGACGGGGTCGTTCACGATCCCCCCGTCGGGGGCGGTCAGGACGACGTACCTCCCCTGCCCCACCGCGCAGCGGTCCAGGTCCCGGGGGGTCAGGGAGTTCGTGAACCGGTGGGCGTCGGGCCCGGTGATCTCCACGATCCGCTCCACCCCCACGTCCCACAGGGTGACCTGGGTGAGGAGGTGCCAGTACTCCTCCACGGGGTCGCCGATCTCGCTCGGGAGCAGCATGTGGTTGTACACGTCATACGCCCGGCACCCGGCCCGGAGGGTCGCCCGGAAGAAGGGCGACCGCCGGTACCAGGGGCCCAGATGCAGCGTGGTGGAGGTCGGTTCCTCGCCCGTCGTCCCCATCGCTCCCTCCCCGTGCCCGTCGTCGGAGGGCCGGCGGACCGGCGCCCGGGACTGAATGATCATTCAAGACGCCCGGGGCGCGCAAGGGGCCTCGGGCCGGGCGGGGAGGGCCCGTGGCGGGCTACGAGACGGGGATCCGCTTCTCGGGGTCGACGAAGGGCATCCGGACGACGGTGGCCGTCCTCGGGCCCCACTCCGTCTCCACCCGCACCCGCGTGCCCTCCCGGGACAGCTCGACGGGGAGGAAGCAGTAGCCGATGTTCCTCGCCAGCCGCGGGGAGTAGACGGCCGAGGTCACCTCCCCCACCCGCTGGCCGCCGTGGAAGGCGGGCCACTTCGTGAAGTTGAGGGCCGGGAAGGGCTCGCCGTCGAACTCCACGCCGTTGATCCGCCGGCGTACCCCCTGGGCCCGGATCCGCCGGAGGGCCGGCAGCGAGATGCTGGCCTCGTCGGGGAGGTGCCAGTCGACCAGGCGCTCGAGCCCCATCTCCAGGGGGTTGTGCTCGTAGGTCATGTCGGCCCCCCAGTTGAAGATCCCTCCCTCGATGCGCCGGATGTCCGAGGGACCGGTGGCCTTGATCCCGTGGGGCTCCCCCACCTTCATGATGTGGTCCCACAGCTCCGTCCCCCGGGACGGGTCGGTGAGGTAGACCTCGTAGCCCACCTCCGAGGTCCAGCCGGTCCGGGTGATCACCACGGGGATGCCGGCGATGTCCGCCCGCATCCAGTGGTAGTACTTGAGCTGAAGCACCTCCGGGCCCACCAGGTCCGCCATGAGGGCCCTCGACTTCGGGCCCTGGACCTGCAGGGGTGCGAGGTCGGCCTCCCGGATGGTCACCCGCAGGTCGGGGTAGGCGTTCTTCAGGCCCCGGGCGAACAGGAGGGCGTCGCTCGAGGCCAGGGCGAACCAGAAGGTCCGCTCGTCCATGCGGGTCATGACCGGGTCGTTCACGATGCCGCCGTCGGCGTCGCAGATGAGGACGTACCTCCCCTGCCCCACGGCGCAGCGGGAGAGGTCCCGGGGGGTGAGGAGCTGGGCGAAGCGGAACCCGTCGGGGCCCGAGATCTCCAGGCACCGCTCGACGGCCACGTCCCAGAGGGTGACCCCCGTGAGGAGGGCCTCGAACTCGGCCTCGAAGGTGTCGAAGCGAATGGGGAACAGCATGTGGTTGTAGACGGTGAAGCCCTTGGGGCCGTACCGCTGGGTGGCCTCGTGGTACGGGGAGCGGCGGAGCCGGGCCCCCCGCTGTACCAGGCTCATGTCGAACATCGGCGTCCTCCCTGGTCCCGTCGCCGGCCCATGGTGACGAGGGCGGCCGGGGCCGGCAACGGCCGCCCTGACCTCCAGTCAGCGGCTAGCGGAAGTCCGCGGCCTCGAAGACCACGTCGCCCTCCACGAGGGTCAGGACGACCCGGGCGTCGAACAGCTCGCCCGGGTGGAGCTCGAAGGGGTCGGGCTCGACGACGGTGAGGTCGGCGAGCTTGCCGACCTCGATGGAGCCCGCCTCGGCGTCCAGGTGGTTCACGTAGGCCGAGTCCATCGTGTAGGCCCGGATGGCCGTGGCCAGGTCCAGCCCCTCCTCGGGCAGGAAGGGCTCGTCGGCGGCCCTCCCCCGGAAGTGGCGGGCGTGGCCCCGGGGGACCATCCGGGCCACCGCGACGGAGATCCCCCACAGCGGGTTCGGGCTCGACACCGACCAGTCGCTGCCGAAGGCCAGGACGGCCCCGGCCGACACCAGGCTCCGGAAGGGGTACTGCCAGCCCGCCCGCTCCGGCCCCAGGAAGGGGATGTTGAGGTCGAGCTGTTGCTGGTCGTAGACGGCCCACAGGGGCTGGGCGTTGGCGGCCACCCCGAGCCGGCGGAACCGGGGCAGGTCCTCGGGGTGGACGATCTGGAGGTGGGCGATGTGGTGTCGGTGGTCGGCCCTCCCGCCTCCCCGGCGGGCCGCCTCCACGGCGTCCAGGCACTCCCGGACGGCCCGCTCGCCGACGGCGTGGAAGTGCACCTGGAAGCCCTCGGCGTCGAGCCGCGCCACGTACCGCTTGAGCGCCTCGGGGTCGACGAAGCTCGTCCCCACTCGCTCCGTCGGCCGCCCCGAGCCGTCGAGGTAGGGCTCCAGGACCCCCGCCGTGAAGTTCTCGCAGATGCCGTCCTGCATCACCTTCACCGTCGAGGCCCGGAACCGCCCGACGGCGGACCGCGCCCGCCGCTCCAGCAGCTCCTCCACCTGCTCCTCGCCGCGGTGCCGGTCCCACCACAGGGCTCCCACCACCCGGGCCGTCAGCTTGCCGGCCCCGGCGGCGGCGAGGTAGGCGTTGAAGCTGTCGTGGGCCCCCCCACGATGGCGTCCTGCCAGGCGGTGATGCCCAGGGAGTGGAGGTGGCGCTGGGCCAGCAGGAGCCCCTCCAGCCACTCGGCTTCGGTCGTCGGCGGCAGGTGCCTGGCGACGAGGCCCATGGCCCCCTCGTGGAGGGTCCCCCGGGGCTCGCCGTGTTCGTCCCGCTCGAGGCGGCCGTCCGGGGGGTCCGGGGTGGTCCGGGTGATGCCCGCCAGCTCCAGGGCGCGGGAGTTCACCCAGGCGCTGTGGCCGTCCCGGCTGTCCAGGTACGCGGGTCGGTCGGGGACGAGGGCGTCCAGCTCCTCCCTCCCGGGTGCGCCTCCGGGGAACAGGTCCATGGACCACCCGCCCCCCACGACCCAAGGGACCTCCGGGTGTGCCTCAGCGTAGGCGCGGATGGCCCGGCGGCACTCCTCCGGCGAGGCGGCGTCCGCCAGGTTGCACCGGAGCAGTTCCAGTCCGGCCGCGGGCGGGTGCACGTGGGCGTCCTGGAAGCCCGGCAGCAGGGCCCGCCCCCGGAGGTCCACCACCTCGGTGCGGGGGCCCACGAGGGGCCGGACGTCGGCCTCCCTCCCCACGGCCACGATCCGGCCCGCCCGGAGGCCCACGGCCTCCGCCCGGTCCGTCGCCGGCTCCACCCGGTGGATGCGGCCCCCGCGGAGGAGGAGGTCGGCACGGGCCGTCCCAGGGTGGCAGCGGCGGCTCGCCCCCGTCGGGCCGGGGTCAGCGGTGGCGGCCGGCATGGGGATCCCGGTCATCGTACCGGGGCCCCGGGGTCCGGGAGCGGCTGGCTTCGGGCCGGGCCTTGACGAACGCCGGGCGGCCAGGTACCTTGCAGGTGCAAATCCTACTTCAGGGGTAGGCTTCGGATGATCCGCACGCGTTGCGCCGGGCTCGTCGGGGTCATGATCCCCGCCCGCCTCTGCGGCTGTCCGGCGCCGGCGGGCCCGCCGGCGGGCGCCCGCGTGCGGTCCTAGGTCGGCACCCCGGCCCCAGCAAGGGACGCGCCCCCACCGGCAGGGTTCCCCCGCCGGCACCTCTTCGACGGCACCACCCTCGGAGGACGGCATGGCAAGCACCCAAGAGCGCGTCGCGGCGGACCGGGCGGCCCCCGACTGGGACCTGGTCCTCAAGCGGAACTCCATCGAGCGGCTGAAGCGGGAGCGGTTCCCCCTTGACGTGCGGGACGAGCTGCCCGAGCTCATCGCCCGGGGCTACGAGGCCATCCCCGAAGAGGACATCGTCCGCCTGAACTGGTGGGGCCTCACCCACGACAAGCCCAAGGTCGGGACCTTCATGGTGCGCATCAAGGTCCCCGGCGGGCTCGTCCGCCCCGCCCAGCTCCGAGCCCTCGGCGAGATCGCCACCGCCTACGGTCGGGACGAAGCCGAGCTGACGACCCGCCAGGGGGTGCAGCTCCACTGGGTGCGCCTGGAGGAGCTGCCGGCGGTCCTCGCGGCCATCGAGGCGACCGGCCTCACCACGGTAGGCGGCGAGGGCGACACCGTCCGGAACATCACCGGCTGCCCCGTGGCCGGCATCGACCCCGACGAGCTGTTCGAGGTCCGGCCCGTCATCGAGGCCGCCGCCCGCTTCTTCTACGGCAACCGCGACTACTCGAACCTGCCCCGGAAGCACAAGTACACCATCGCGGCCTGCCCGGCCCAGTGCAACGCTCCGGAGATCCACGACGTCGCCCTCGTGGGCATGCTGAAGGACGGGCGGCCCGGGTTCGCCCTGCGGGTGGGCGGCGGGCTGTCGAACACCCCCCGCATCTCTCGCGACCTCGGTGTCTTCGTCCCGCGGGAGGACGCCATCGAGGTCCTGCGGGCGGTGACCGACGCCTGGCAGACGGACCTGCGCTACCGCGTCTCCCGGGCCAAGGCTCGGATCAAGTTCATGGTCGACGACTACGGGCCGGAGGGGATGCGGGCGGCCGTGGAGGCCCGCCTGGGCCGGCGCCTGGAGGAGGGGCGAGCCCCCGAGCCCGTCGGCGAGGCCGACCACCTGGGCGTGCGGCCGCAACGCCAGCCGGGCTACGTCTCGGTGGGCGTCCCGGTCCCGGTGGGGCGGGTGACGGGGACCCAGCTCCGGGAGCTCGCCGACCTCCTGGAGGGGATGGGGGCGGACCTCCGCTTCACCCGGCAGCAGAACGTCATCCTCGGCTTCGTGCCCGAGGACCAGGTGGGTGAGCTGGCCGGGGCCCTGGCCGAGATCGGACTGCCCCTGGACCGGGGCCGCGCCTACGCCCGCTCCATCGCCTGCACGAGCCACCGGTTCTGCAACTACTCCGTGGCCGAGACCAAGGACAGGCTCCGGGAGGTCCTGGAGGCCCTGGAGGCCCGCTTCGGCCGCGAGGCCCTGGCGGACCTCAACGTCCACGTGGACGGCTGCCCCCACGCCTGCGCCCACCACTGGGTGGGCGAGATCGGCCTCCAGGGGACCACGGCGCCGGCCCCGGGTGGGCGCGGCCGGGTCGAGGCCTACGACCTCACGATCGGGGGCGGCCTCGGGCGGCACGCCGCCATCGGGCGCCCCCTGCTCCGGCGCGTCCCCGCCGGGGAGCTCCTCGCCGTCCTGGAGCGGCTGGTCGGGGCCTGGCTCGCCGAACGGGCCCGCCGGGCTGACCCGGGCTTCGGTCTCCGCGAGTTCTGCGAGGCCCACCCGGACGAGGAGCTGGCGGCCCTGGCCGGGGGCGCCCCCACCACCGAGGAGGCCACCGGCATCGTCGTGCGCATCCCCGGCCCCCTCCTCGAGCTCACCGGGGGCGCCGACCGGGTGGTGGTGGAGGCCCGGACCGTGGGCGAGGCCCTGGCCGCCGTCGGCCGGGCCCACCCGGCCTTCGGGGAGCGGGTCCTGCCCGGGGGCCGGGTCGGTGACGCGTACCTGGTGTTCGTCCGGGAGGAGGACGTCCGGGGCCTCCTGGGGCTCGAGACCCCGGTGCGACCCGGGGACGAGGTCACGGTCCTCATGGCCATGGCGGGAGGGTGATTCGTGGACACGACGACCCAGACCCCAGCTGGCCGGGTCGTCTTCGACGACCTCCAGATCGGCGAGATCGCCCTGGAGCTGGACGACCGGGAGCCGGAGGAGGTCGTCGCCTGGGGCCTGGAGACCTTCGGCGACCGGGTGGCCGTGGTCACCGCCCTCCAGGCAGAGGGAATGGTCGTGCTGGACATGGCGGCGCGGCTCCGGCCGGACGTCCGCGTGGTGACGGTGGACACCGGCCGCCTCCCCCAGGCCACCTACGCCTTCATGGACGAGGTCCGGGCCCGCTACCCCGAGGCCCGCTTCGAGGTGCTGTTCCCCGACCACCGGGAGGTGGAGGCCCTGGTCCGCCGCCACGGGGTGGAGCTGTTCCGCCAGAGCGTGCCCCTGCGCCTGCTCTGCTGCCACGTGCGCAAGGTCCGGCCCCTGCTGCGGGCCCTTCGCCGGCTGGACGCCTGGTTCACCGGGCTCCGCCGAGAGCAATGGGCGTCGAGGGCCGCCATCAAGAAGGTCGAGCTGGACCACGACCACGAGGGCATCGTGAAGCTGAACCCCCTGGCCGACTGGACCAGGGAGGAGGTCTGGGAGTACCTGCGCCGGGAGGGGGTCCCCCTCCACCCCCTGTACGAGCGGGGCTACACGAGCATCGGGTGCGAGCCCTGCACCCGGCCCATCGAGCCCGGCGAGGACGACCGCGCCGGGCGCTGGTGGTGGGAGGTGGGCGCCCCGAAGGAGTGCGGGATCCACTGCCCCATCGAGACCGGCGGCTTCGAGCACGAGGCCGAGGCCATCCTCCGGGAGGCCCACGGCGGGACGGGGGTCGACCCGTGAGGGGGCAGGCGCCGCCGGCCACCGGTCTCGCCGGGCAATCCCTGGCCCCGGCCGAGGCCGAGGTGCTGGCCATGCTCGCCGAGGCCTACGCCGCGGCCCTCCCCGAGGCCCTGGCCGCCCCCCACCGGGCCCTGGCTGAGGCCGCCCGGGCGGGGGAGGTCCCCCCCGACCTGGTCGAGGCCCTGGAACGGGTCTGCGCCCTCGCCCTGGAGACCGGGAAGGCCCGCGAGCTGGGACGGGCCGAGGCCGAGCGGATCCTGGCCGCCCTGTTCCGCCGCACCCCCCGGGGACGGGCCCTGGCCGCCCAGGTGGCGGCGGTGAACCGGGCCCTGGAGGCCCTGAGCGGCCGCCGGTTGCGCTCGGTCCGGGCCGCCATGCGGCTGCCCGGTCGGTACACCGTGACCCTGGAGGCCGAGGGGGTCGGGATCACCCTGGCGGTGGGCCCGGAGGGGGTCTCCGTGGAGAGCCTGGCGGCGGGGTGAGGGAGCCGTGGGACGCTTCGGGTACCCGGTCCTCCTCGACCTCGCGGGCCGCCGCTGCGTGGTGGTCGGCCGCCGCGCCGTGGGCGACGGCAAGGTCGAGGGGCTCCTCGCTGGCGGCGCGACCGAGGTCCTCGTCCTCGCCGACGGCCCCGAGGGCAGGCTCGCGGCCCTGCGGGCCGACCACCGGGTCCGGGTCGAGGCCCGGCACTGGCGTCCGGAGGACCTGGAGGGGGCCGTCCTGGTGGTGGGGTCCCCGGGGCGGGATGCCGGACGGCTGGCTCGGGAGGCCCGGGCCCGGGGGGCGCTGGTCAACGTCGTGGACGACCCCGGCCGCTCCGACGTCGCGGCCCCCGCCGTCGTCCGCCGGGGGGAGCTCGTGGTGGCCATCGGCACCGGGGGATCGTCCCCGGCGCTGGCCCGCCGGCTCCGGGAGGATCTCGAGGCGCGTCTCGGGCCCCACCTGGCCCGCCTGGTCGAGGTCGTGGGTGACGTGCGCCGCCGCACCCTGGCCGCCCTTCCCGACCCGGGCCTCCGGGCCCAGCGGTGGCGCGAGGCCCTGGACCTCGCCGAGGCCGAAGCGCTGGTGGCGGCCGGTCGGGATGAGGAGCTCCGGGAGCGGCTGACCGCCCGGCTCCTGGCCGACGGAGACGGCGCGCGGCGGCCCGGGTCGGCCTCGGGCGTCGGGGCGGTGCGCAAATGACCGGCATCGTGTACCTCGTGGGCGCCGGCCCCGGCGACCCCCGGCTCCTCACCCTCCGGGGGGCCGAGGTCCTGCGCTCCGCCGACCTCGTCGTCCACGACCGCCTGGTCTCCCCCGCCCTCTTGGACCTGGCGCCGGCCCGGGCCGAGCGGGTCTTCGCCGGCACGGCGCCGGGCCGGCCCGGCCTCCCCCAGGCGCGGGTGAACGCCCTCCTCGTCGAGGGGGCCCGGGCCGGGCGGCGGGTGGTGCGGCTGAAGGGCGGCGACCCCTACGTCTTCGGCCGCGGCGGCGAGGAGGCCCTGGCCTGCGTCCGGGCCGGCGTCCCCGTGGAGGTGGTGCCCGGGGTGAGTGCTGCCCTGGCCGCCCCCGCCCGAGCCGGGGTTCCCCTGACCCACCGGGGCCTCGCCCGCAGCTTCGCCGTGGTGACGGCGAGCACCGCCTCCGGGCCCGAACCCGACCTGGAGCGCCTCGCCACCGCCGTCGACACCCTCGTGGTCATGATGGTGGCCGCCCGACTGCCGGAGGTCTGCCGGCGGCTGGTCGCCGGCGGCCGCGCCCCCTCAGAACCCGCCGCCGTCGTGCAGTGGGCGACGACCTCCCTCGAGCGCACGGTCCTGGCGCCCCTGGGGGGGCTGCCCGTCGCGGCCGCGCAGCTCGGCATCGGGCCCCCCGCGACCCTCGTGGTGGGCCCCACCGTGGCCCTGGCGGCGGAGCTGGGCGCCGCCGCCCCCGCCGAGGCGGCCGGCGGCACCCGGTGGGCCGGCGGCGACCTCCGCTAGAACACGGCGGCTTCCACCGCGAGATCGCCTTCGGCGAACCGCCCCGGGCGCAGGGGGTGGAGGTCGAAGCTGCGGCAGGTCCCGTCCACGACGAGCTCCGCCACGGCCCGACCTGCCGCCGGCGCGTGCATGAGCCCGTGGCCGCCGAAGCCAGCGCAGTGGACGAGGCCGGGGACGTCGGGGTCCTCGCCCACGATCGCGTGGTGGTCGGGGGTCTCCGGGTACAGCCCGGCCCAGCACCGCCGGGGGTCGACGGGGACGTCCCGCAGGAAGGGGAAGCGGTTGGGGAGGCGGGCCGCGAGCTGGGGCAGGAACTCCGGGTCCAGGGTCGTCTCGCGGGTGGGCGGGTCCGCCGGGTTCGAGTAGGCCAGGACGTAGCCTCCGGAGACCTCGCGGCGGACCAGGACGCCCGTGTCGAGGTCCACGCACATGGGGATGAGCGGGCCCGGCGGGGCCTCCACGAAGGCCAGGTTCCGCCGGACCGGCTCCACGGGCAGCCTGGTCCCCGCCCTGGCGGCCACGAGCCCCGCGTCGGGCCCGGCCGCGTTCACCACGCGACCCGCCGCCACCTCCCCCGCCCGGGTGCGGAGGAGGAAGCCGCCGGCCCGCCGCCGCAGCTCCCCGACCTCCGCGCCCGTCAGCACCTCCACCCCCAGGCGCCGGGCTTCGGCCGCCAGGGCCGTCACGACGCCGTGGGGGTCGAGGAACCCGTCGCGGGCGTGGAAGGTCCCGGCCAGGAGCCCCTCGGGCCGGAGGAAGGGGGCGCGGGCGAGGACCTCGTCCGCGGAGAGCCACTCCGTCGCGACGCCCAGGGACCGCTGGAGGTCGAAGGAGGCCCGGAGGGCCCTGGCCCCCTCCTCGGTGCCGGTGACGAGCAGGTAGCCGACCTGGTGGAAGCCCACCCCGCGTTCCGCCTCCAGGCGCTCGAAGCAGGCGATGGAGTAGCGGGAGAACTCGATGTTGGCCCGGGTGGAGAACTGAGCCCGCACCCCTCCGTTGGCCCGGGCCGACGATCCCTGACCCACGGCGGCCTCGCGCTCCAGGACCACGACACGGCCGCCTCCCCTGCGGGCCACCTCGCTGGCCACGGCGAGACCGATGACGCCCCCTCCGATCACCGCCACGTCCGCCGTCGCCCGCACGTGCCCTCGGCACCATCCTGCCACGTCGGCCCGGCCGCCGGCCGGGTGGCGGGGCGGCAGCGCGCCCCGGCTCCGCTCAGACCCACCAGGGGAGGGATCCGCCGGGCCCGGCGAGGGAGGCGGCCAGGAGCAGCACCAGCACCTCCCCCAGCTGCTGCGCCGCCCCCAGGACGTCCCCCGTCACGCCACCCAGCCGCCGGACCGCCAGGAACCCCACCGCCCCCGACCCCAGGCCGGCCAGCGCCGCGGCGGCCCTCGGCCCGTGGGGCGTGGCCGCCGCGG
>CAYVCH010000008.1:9896-24690 GCA_964449755.1 uncultured Actinomycetes bacterium | reverse complement strand
GGACTGGCCGCCGCGACGGCCGCCCTCCTGGGGGCCGTGCTGACCCGCACCCCGGAGCTCCCGTGGGCCGTGAACGTCCGGGGGCTCCGGGTGCCGGTGGTGCTGGGCCTCGCCGTGGCGGGGGGCGCGGCGGCGGGGACGGCCCTGCTGGCCGGGGCCGGCCGCGTCTCCGGGGAGGGACTCCGGGCGGCCATGGCCTCGGCCCTGGTCTTCGCCGCCGGCCTCGTCGACGACCTGGTCCCCGGGGGCCCCCGGGGCCTCCGCGGCCACCTCCGGGCGCTGGCCGGGGGGCGAGTCACCACCGGCGCGCTGAAGCTGGTGGTCTCCACCGCGGCGGCCATCGTGGTGGTCGCCGTGCTCCCGGGGGCGGCGTCGACCGAGCGGCTGGCGGGGGTGGTGCTCGTGGCAGGCGCCGCAAACCTGTGGAACGGGCTCGACGTCGTCCCCGGGCGAGCCCTGAAGGCCTTCCTCCCGGTCTGCGCGGCGGCCCTGGCCGTCGGGGTGCCCACGGGAGCGGCGCCGGTCGTGCCCGCGACCCTGGGGGCGGCCCTGGGCGTGGCTCCCCTGGACCTCCGGGAGCGGGGCATGCTGGGCGACGGGGGGGCCAACCTGCTCGGGTTCGTCGCCGGCCTCGCCCTCTACCTGGCGCTGGGGCCCCTGGGGGTGCCGGTGGCGGCCGGTGTCGTGCTCGCCCTCAACCTCCTCGCCGAGACCTTCACCCTGACGAGGCTCATCGCCGCCGTGCCGCCGCTCGCGTGGGCGGACCGGCTGGGCCGGCGGCCCGGCCCGCCGGCCGACGGCGACCCGCCCCCCGGGGTCCGACCCTGAGGCCGGGCGAATCCGGAGATCGGGCCGCCGCTACCTGCTAGCATGGCCTCCCGAGGTGCAGAAGATCCCCAAGTACGTCTTCGTCACCGGGGGCGTCGCCTCCGGCCTCGGGAAGGGGATCACCACCGCCTCCCTGGGCCGACTGTTCAAGTCCCGCGGGCTCAGGGTCACCCTGCAGAAGCTCGACCCCTACATCAACGTGGACCCCGGCACGATGAACCCCTTCGAGCACGGCGAGGTCTTCGTCCTCGACGACGGGGCCGAGACCGACCTCGACCTCGGCCACTACGAGCGGTTCACCGACGAGAACCTCCACCGGGGCTCCAACGTCACGACGGGGGCCGTCTACTCGGCCGTCATCGCCAAGGAACGGCGGGGCGACTTCCTGGGCAAGACCGTGCAGGTCATCCCCCACATCACCGACGAGATCAAGCACCGGATTCGGTCCCACGCGGAGGCGGAGGGGGCGGACCTCGTGATCGTGGAGGTGGGCGGGACCGTGGGCGACATCGAGAGCCTGCCGTTCCTGGAGGCCATCCGCCAGCTCCGCAACGAGGTGGGCCGTAGGAACTGCGCCTTCGTGCACGTCTCGCTCATGCCGTTCATCGGGCCCACGGGCGAGCTGAAGACCAAGCCCACCCAGCACTCGGTGAAGGAGCTGCGATCCCTGGGCCTGCAGCCCGACGCCATCGTGGCCCGCTCGGACCGGCCCATCGGCCGCAACCTGAAGGAGAAGGTCGCGCTCCTCTGCGACGTGCCCATGGAGGGCGTCATCTCGGCGGTGGACGCGGAGTCCATCTACGAGGTCCCCCTGGTCCTGCACCGGGAGGGGCTGGACTCCTACCTCGCCGGCATCCTGGGCGTGGACCACGAGCCCGACCTGACCGAGTGGCAGGCCCTGGTGGACCGGATCGACGCCGCCACCCATCCCGTGTCCATCGCCATCGTCGGCAAGTACGTCCACCTCCGCGACGCCTACCTCTCGGTCATCGAAGCCCTGCGCCACGGCGGCTTCCACCACGGGGCGCGGGTGGAGATCACCTGGGTCGCCTCGGACGAGCTGACCGGGGGCGCCGACTCGGCCCTGGCCGGCGCCGACGGCGTGCTGGTGCCGGGCGGGTTCGGCGTGCGGGGCGTGGAGGGGAAGGTGGAGGCCATCCGCTTCGCCCGGGAGGCTGGCGTCCCCTTCCTGGGGATCTGCCTCGGCCTCCAGTGCGCCGTCATCGAGTTCGCGAGGAACGTCTGCGGTCTTGTGGGAGCCAACTCCTCCGAGTTCGACCCGGCGAGCCCCCACCCGGTCATCGACCTGCTGCCCGAGCAGAAGGACGTCACCGAGCTCGGCGGGTCCATGCGCCTCGGGGCGCAGCCCTGCCACCTGGTGCCGGGGACTCGGGCCGCCGCCGCCTACGGCGAGGCCGTGGTCCACGAGCGGCACCGGCACCGGTACGAGGTGAACCCCGCCTACCACGGGCTGCTCCGCGAGCACGGCCTGGTCTTCTCGGGGACCTCGCCCGACGGCCGACTGGTGGAGATCATCGAGCTGCCCGACCACCCCTTCTTCGTGGCCGGGCAGTTCCACCCCGAGCTGCGCTCCCGCCCCACCCGGCCCCACCCCCTGTTCCGGGAGTTCGTGGGGGCCGCCAGGGCCCGGCGGGGGGCTGGGGCGGTGCGGCCGGTGGCCGTCCGCGGCTGAGGGCCGGGACGGCGCGGCAGGGGGCCCGTCGCGGCGTGAGCGTGGAACCCGGAGCCGTGCGCCAGGTCTTCCGGGGCCGTCTGGTCCGGGTGGAGGTCGAGTCCTGGCCCCACGGGGAGCGCGAGGTCGTCCGACACCCGGGGGCCTGCGCGGCCGTGCCCCTGGCGCCGTCGGGCGAGGTGATCCTGGTTCGGCAGCTGCGGGAGGCGGTCCGGGAGCGGCTGCTCGAGATCCCCGCGGGCATCCTGGACGTCGGCGAGGAGGAGCCGGCCGCCTGCGCTGCCAGGGAGGTCCGGGAGGAGACGGGGTACGCGGCCGCCGCCGTGGAGGGGCTGGGGACCGTGTACCCGTCACCGGGCTTCACCGACGAGCGCATCTGGCTGTTCCTCGTCCACACGGACCCGACTCCCGAGGGCGCGCCCGAGGAGGGCCTGGAGGTGGTGCGCATGCCCCTGGCCGGGGCCGTGGCCGCCGTCCGGCAGGGCCGGATCGTCGACGCCAAGACGGCCCTGGCCCTGCTCCTGGTCTGGTTGCGGAGGTCGGGGCCGTGACCCCGTCCCCTCCGGGGCGCCCTCCGTGGAGGTGTCCCCGCCGTCGGGTAGGCTTCCTGTGGGGGAAGGGGGCCCAGGGTGATCGTCGGCATCCCGCGGGAGGTCAAGGACGGCGAGTACCGCGTGGCCGTGACGCCCGAGGGGGTGCGGGAGCTGACCGGGGCCGGCCACCGGGTCCTCGTGGAGGCTGGGGCGGGGCAAGGGTCGGCCCTCTCCGACGAGGAGTTCGAGGCCGCCGGGGCCCAGGTCGTGCCCTCGGCCGACGAGGTCTTCGGGGCGGCCGACCTGGTCCTGAAGGTGAAGGAGCCCCAGCCCCACGAGTACGAGCGGCTCCGGGAGGGGCAGGTCCTCTTCACCTACCTCCACCTGGCCGCCGACAAGGGCCTCACCGAGTTCCTCGTGGAGCGGAAGGTCGCCGCCGTCGGCTACGAGACCGTGCAGCTCGAGGACGGGCGGCTGCCGCTGCTGGCGCCCATGAGCGAGATCGCCGGGCGCATGGCGCCCCACGTGGCCGCCACGCTGCTCGAACGGGACCACGGCGGACGCGGGGTGCTGATGGGGGGTGCCGCCGGGGTGGCGCCGGCCCGGGTGGTGGTGCTCGGGGCGGGGATGGCGGGCACGAACGCGGCGTGGATCGCCGCGGGCATGGAGGCCGAGGTGGTGATCGTGGACAGGAACGCGGACAAGCTCCGCTGGGTGGACCAGCTCCACCGGGGTCGGATCCAGACCGTCATGAGCTCGGCCCTGGCCGTGGAGCGCCTGGTCCCGTCGGCGGACGTCGTGATCGGCGCCGTGCTCGTGCCGGGAGCCCGGGCCCCCATGCTCGTCACCGAGGACATGGTGGCGGCCATGCAGCCGGGCTCCGTCATCGTCGACATCTCCATCGACCAGGGCGGGTGCGTCGAGACCTCGCGGGTCACGAGCCACTCCGACCCCACCTACGTCGAGCACGGCGTGGTCCATTACTGCGTCGGCAACATGCCCGGGGCGGTCCCGCGCACGTCCACGTACGCGCTGACCAACGCCACCCTGCCCTACGTCATGGCCATCGCCAACCTCGGGCTGGAGGCAGCCGTCCGGCAGGACCGTGCCCTGGCCCTGGGCGTGAACGTGTACGGGGGGCACGTCACGAACCCCGGGGTGGCCGAGGCCCACGGCCTTGCCCTCACGCACCTCGGCTCGCTCATCGCGGGCGCGGCGTGAGGAGCGACCCGGAGGCGACCCGGTGGGCGACACCCTGTCTGCGCAGGCGCAGCGGTTCCTCGACCACCTCCAGGTGGAGCGGGGCCTGTCACCGCACACCGTCGGCGCCTACCGGCGCGACCTGGCCCGGTACCGGGGCTTCCTGGGTGCGCGGGGCATCGGGGACGCGCGCCAGGTGGGGGAGGAGGACGTGCGGGCCTTCCTGGCCGCCCTCTCGGCCGCCCGGGGGCCGGAGGGGCGGCCCTACCGCGCCTCCACGGTGAGCCGCACCCTCTCGGCGGTGCGGTCCTTCCACCGGTTCCTCGTCCGGGAGGACGAGGCGGCACGGGACCCGACCTCGGCCGTGGTCCGGCCCCGGGTGCCACGCAGGCTGCCGCGCCCCCTGTCGGTGGGGGAGGTGACACGGCTGCTCGAGGCGGCCGGGCAGCCCACGCCCGCGGGCCTCCGGGACCTCGCCATGCTGGAGCTGCTGTACGGGTCGGGCCTGCGGGTCTCCGAGCTCGTGGGCCTTGACGTGGACGACGTGGACCTGGAGGGAGGCAGTCTCCGGGTGCTGGGCAAGGGTGGGAGGGAGCGGGAGGTGCCCCTCGGCCGGCACGCACGCCGGGCGCTGGAGGCCTACCTGACGGGGGCCCGGCCGGTGCTGGCCGGCCCCGGCTCTCGGGGGGCCCTCTTCCTCAACCGGCGGGGGGGCCGCCTCACGCGACACGGTTGCGCGCGGCTCCTCGCGGCCTGCGCCCGCCGTGCGGGGATCGGCCGCCGGGTCACCCCCCACGTGCTCCGCCACTCCTTCGCCACGCACCTGCTCGAGGGCGGGGCCGACGTGCGGGTGGTGCAGGAGCTGCTGGGGCACGCGAGCGTGGCCACCACCCAGGTCTACACGCTGGTGACGGGCGAGCATCTCGAGGCGGTCTACGCGGCGGCCCACCCCAGGGCTCGCCGGGCCGCCTCGGCCGGGGGGAGGTGAGTGGTGTGCTGGACCAGGACACGCTGGCTGGGCTGCGGGCGGCGCTGGAGCGGGAGCGGGAGACCCTGCGGAAGGAGATCGAGGGGCACGGCGCCGATCCCGACTCCGACGAGCTGCAGATCGAGGTGGAGCGGGGGTTCTCCGACAGCGCCCACAGCACCGCCGAGCGATCCCGCCTCGTGTCCCTGGTCCGAGCCCTCCGGGGGAACCTCCGCGACGTCGAGCGGGCCCTGGCGAAGATGGACGCCGGGACCTATGGCACGTGCGAGGGCTGCGGAAAGCCCATCGCCCCCGAGCGCCTGGAGGCCCTGCCCTGGGCCGCCGTGTGCATCGAGTGCAAGCAGCGGGGCGTGGTCCGCTGAGCGAGCCCGTGGTCTCCAGGGTGCTCGTCGTGGTGTGTGACTCCTTCGGGGTCGGGGAGGCCCCCGACGCGGCCGCCTACGGCGACCAGGGCTCCAACACCCTGGGCAACTGCGCCCGCGCCGTGGGCGGCGTCTCCGCCCCGAACCTGGGCGCCCTTGGCCTCGGGCTGCTGACGGACATCCCGGGGGTGGCGCCCCGTGCCGAGCCGGGCACGGCCCACGGGAAGCTCGCCGAGCGCTCGGCCGGCAAGGATTCCACCACCGGGCACTGGGAGCTGATGGGCGTCGTCCTGGACCGACCCTTCCCCACGTACCCGGAGGGGTTCCCCGACGAGGTCATCCGCCCCTTCGAGGAGGCCATCGGGCGCCGGGTCCTGGGCAACCGCCCCGCGTCGGGGACCGAGATCATCGCCGAGCTGGGCGAGGAGCACCTGCGGACCGGCCGTCCCATCGTCTACACGAGCGCGGACTCCGTCTTCCAGGTCGCGGCCCACACCGACGTGGTGTCCCTCCCGACCCTCTACGGGTGGTGCCGGGTCGCCCGCCGGATCCTGGTCGGGCCCCACGCCGTGGGCCGGGTCATCGCCCGGCCCTTCGCCGGCGAGCCGGGCCGGTTCGTCCGGACCCCGGACCGGCGCGACTTCGCCGTGCCCCCGCCCCGGCCGACGGTGCTCGACGCCCTGCAGGGGGCCGGGGTGGGCGTCTACGGGGTCGGGAAGATCCAGGACCTCTTCGCCGGCCAGGGGCTCACGGAGGCCCGGTACTCCGAGTCCGACGACCACGGCGTCGACCTCACCCTGGAGTTCCTGCGCCGCCCCGCCCCGGCCTTCGTCTTCACGAACCTCGTGGACCTCGATTCGAAGTACGGCCACCGGAACGACCCCCGGGGCTACGCCCGGGCCGTGGAGGCCCTGGACCGGCGGATCCCCGACCTCCTCGCCGCCCTCGACGGCGGCCTGCTCATCCTCACCGGGGACCACGGCTGCGACCCGACCACGCCCTCCACCGACCACTCCCGGGAGCTCACCCCCCTCCTCGTGGCGGGCCTGGCCGGGGGCCCCTACGACCTGGGGGTCCGGCAGACCTTCGCCGACGTGGGAGCGACCGTCGCCGAGGTCTTCGGCGTCCCCACCGAGGGCCTGGAAGGGACGAGCTTCGCCTCCGAGGTCGGACTGTGACGAGGAGGGTCAGGGCCAAGTCTCATCCTCGACTTGATCGTTGGTCCTGTCCCGAGGCGGCGCGAGGTCTGGGACACAGCCTGCCCGTGGGGCGGGGGAGGGTCGAGCGGTGAACGGCGACCCGCGAGACCTCGTGGCCGCCAAGCGGGACGGACACACCCTCGAGCCCGAGGCCCTGGAGTCCTTCGTCCTCGGCTACGCCCGGGGAGAGATCCGCGACGAGCTGGCCGCGGCCTTCCTCATGGCCGCCTTCATCCGGGGCCTGTCGGAGGGCGAGACCCTGGCCCTCACCCGGGCCATGGTGGCCTCGGGCGGGACCCTCTCCCTGTCGGGGATGCCGGGACCCACCGTGGACAAGCACTCGACGGGCGGCGTGGCCGATGGGGTCACCCTGGTGTTCGCGCCCCTGGCTGCGGCCCTGGGCCTGGCCGTGGCCAAGCTGTCCGGGCGGGGCCTCGGGCACACCGGGGGCACCCTGGACAAGCTGGAGGCCATTCCCGGGCTACGCACCGACCTCTCTCGGGAGGCGCTGGAACGGCAGGTGCGGGAGGTGGGCTGCGCCGTGGCGGCCCAGACCCCGGACCTCGTGCCGGCCGACGGCGCCCTGTACGCCCTCCGGGACGCCACCGCCACCGTGCCTTCCGTCCCCCTCATCGCGGCCAGCGTGATGGCAAAGAAGCTGGCCGTGGCCAGCGACCTCATCCTGCTCGACGTGAAGGCGGGAAGCGGAGCGTTCATGAAGACCGTGCGGGAGGCCCGGTCCCTGGCGTCGGCCTGCGTCCGCCTGGCCCTGGGCTTCGGGCGCCGGGTCCGGGCCGCCGTCACCGACATGTCCCAGCCCCTGGGCGAGGCGGTGGGGAATGCCCTCGACGTGGCCGAGGCCGTGGACCTCCTCTCGGGACGGCGTGGGGGCCGCCTCCTGGAGCTGGCCCTCACCTTCGCCGCCCGGGCCGCTGGCGAGCTCCTGGGCCTCTCCCCCGAGGAGGCCCGGGCCCGGGCCGAGGGAGCCCTCGCCTCGGGGGCCGCCCTGGAGCGGTTCCGGCGGATGATCGAGGCCCCGGGCGGCGACCCCCGGGTCGCCGACGACCCCTGGGCGGTCCTGCCCCGGGCCCCGGTGGTCTTCCCCCTGGAGGCCCGGCAGGAGGGTACCCTGGCCGCCGTGGACGCCGAGGCCATCGGCCGGGCCAGCGTGGGCTTGGGGGCCGGGCGCCTGCGCAAGGGCGAGCCGGTGGATCCGGCGGTGGGCATCGTGTTCCGCCCCAAGGTCGGGGACCGGGTGGAGGCCGGGCAGCCCCTGGGCGAGATCCATGCCCGGGACCCGGAGCAGGCGCGGGAGGCCGCGGACCGGGTGCTCATGGCCATGACCCTGACCGACGGGCCCGTCGAGCCGCCGCCCCTCGTGCACGCCTGGCTCGGGGAGGCCGACGGACCGGCGGAGGCGCCGGGACCCGAGGGACCGGAGGACTGAGCCCGTGGACCACCTGCTCTTCGCCCTGTGGCTCGGCCTCGCCCTGGCGGTGGGCCTGGTGGCCCACGAGTACGCCCACGCCCTCGCGGCGGACCGCCTGGGGGACCCGTCGCCCCGCCGCTGGGGGCGGCTCACCCTGGACCCCCGCCGCCTCGTGGACCCCTTCGGGACCCTCATCCTCCCGGGGCTCATCCTCCTGCTCGTGGCGGCGGGCAGGCCGGCCCTGCCCCCCTTCGCCTACGCGCGGCCCATGCCCCTGGACGAGGCGGCCCTGCGGAATCGGGACCGAGACGCCACCCTGGTGGCCCTGGCGGGACCCGCCGCCAGCCTGGCCCTGGCCGTCGTGGCCGGCCTCCTCCTCCGCCTGCGGCCGCCGGGGGAGGTGGGGCGGGCCCTCTACGCCGTGCTCCTCGCCAACCTGTGGCTCGCCCTCCTGAACCTGATGCCCGTGCCGGGGCTGGACGGGGCCCGGATCCTCGCCCGGTTCCTCCCCCCGCGGGCCCGCGAGGTCTACCGCAACCTGGATCCGTACCTGCCCCTGTTCGTCCTGGTCATCTTCTTCCTCTTCGGCTCGCTCCTCGGAATCGTGGACGCCCTCGTGCGCGCCGTCTGCCGGGTGGCTGCCGGAGGGGTCGTGCCCTGCTGAGGCCGCGACGAGGGCCCCGGGGATCCCCGGGGGAGGGCGGGGGCCGCGCTATCATCGCGGCATCGACACGCCAGCGCCGACCGCCGAGGCCGCCACGGCCCGCAAGGCGCGGGTCCTGACGGGCTACCGCCCGACGGGGCCCCTGCACGTGGGCCACTGGTTCGGCAACATCCTCAACATGCGCCGGCTCCAGGAGGAGCACGACGCCTTCTTCTTCATCGCCGACTGGCACTCGCTGACCACGGACTACGACCGGACGCAGGAGCTGCCGGAGCGGGTTCGGGGGCTCGTGCTGGACTGGCTGGCCGCCGGGATCGACCCGAAGAAGGCCACCATCTACCGCCAGTCCGACATCCCCGAGGTGGCCGAGATGACCCTCCTGCTCGGCATGATCACGCCCCTGGGCTGGCTCGAGCGGGTTCCCACCTACAAGGAGCGCCTCCGCGACCTGGCCGAGCGCGACATCGCCAACTACGGGCTCCTCGGCTACCCCCTCCTCCAGGCGGTGGACATCGCCATCGTCAAGGGCGAGCTGGTGCCGGTGGGGGAGGACCAGGTGCCCCACCTGGAGCTGTCCCGGGAGATCGTGCGGCGCTTCAACCGCCTCTACGGCGACGTGCTTGTGGAGCCCCGGCCCCTGCTCTCGGAGTCGCCCCTGGTCCCGGGCTCCGACGGCCGGAAGATGTCGAAGTCCTTCGACAACGCCATCTGGCTCAGGGACGACCCCGAGGACGTCCGGGCCAAGGTGCGGACCTTCATCACCGACCCCCGGAAGGTCCGACTGGGCGACCCCGGGCGGCCGGAGATCTGTCCCGTCTTCGCCCTCCACCGGCTGTTCTCCCAGGACATCCTGGGGTGGACCGAGGCGAACTGCCGCTCGGGCGCCCTGGGCTGCGTGGAGTGCAAGGGCAACCTGGCCCAGCGCATCGTCGAGCACTTCCGGGCCTTCCGCGAGCGCCGGGCGGAGCTGGAAGGGACCCCCGAGGTCGCCGACGAGGTCCTCGCCGAGGGGGCGGCCAGGGTGCGGCCCATCGCGGAGGAGACCATGAAGGCCGTCCGGGCGGCCATGCACCTCACATGAGCGAGGAGGCCGTCGGCACCTTCGCCGTCGAGCTGCCCGTGTTCCACGGCCCCTTCCGGGCCCTGGCCGAGCTCATCCTGGAGCACAGGATGGACGTCTGCGACGTGCCCCTCGCCCGGGTCACCGAGCGGTTCCTGGAGCACGTCGGCGACGTCGAGGGGTGGAGCCTGGAGGAGGCCACATGGTTCCTGGCCGTGTGTGCGGTCCTGCTCGAGCTGAAGGTCGGCCGCCTGAGCCCCCGCCACGAGCCCCTGGAGGAGGAGGACCTGCTCGGCGGGTCCCCGGACCTGGCCTACGCTCGCAGCCTGGAGCTGGCAGCCTTCCGGCGGGCCGCGGCCTGGCTTGCCCGCCGGCTGGAGGCGGAGGCGGCCTACGCCGCCCGGGAGGTGGGTCCTGGCCCGGAGTTCGCGCACCTGTACCCGGACGTCCTGGCCAGGACCGACGCCCAGGCCCTGGCCCGGGTGGCCGCCGACCTCCTCCGGCCGCCCCCGCCCCTCGACCTGTCCCACGTGACGCCCCTCGGGGTCACCGTTGCCGAAGCTGTCCAGGCGGTGGAGGGCCGGCTGGCAGGCCTCGGCCGGGCCGCGTTTCGGGACCTGGTGGCCGACTGCCGGGAACGCATCCAGGTGGTCCTCCGCTTCCTCGCCCTCCTCGAGCTCTACCGTGAAGGGAAGGTCGAGCTCCGCCAGATGGAGACCTTCGGCGAGGTCGAGGTCGTCTGGCAGGGATGAGGGCCGGGGCGGGCGAGGGGCCGGACGCGGGGCTGCTCCGTGCCCTGGAGGCGGTGCTGTTCGTCTCGGACGAGCCCCTGGCCCCCTCGGTCCTCGCTCAGGCCCTGCAGGTGGACCGGCGTCGGGCGGAGGCGCTGTGCGCGGTGCTGGCGCGCCGGCTGGAGGAGCGCGAGAGCGGACTGGTCCTCCGCAACGTGGCCGGCGGGTGGCGCCTGTTCACCCACCCCGACGTCGCGTCCGTGGTGGAGCGGTTCGTGGTCTCCTCGCGCCAGGCGCGCCTCACCAGGGCTGCCCTGGAGACCCTGGCCATCGTGGCCTACAAGCAGCCCGTCACCCGGCACCAGGTGTCCTCCATCCGGGGGGTCAACTCCGACGGGATCTTGCGGGCCCTCGTCGAGCGGGGGCTCGTGGCCGAGGTGGGCCGGGAGGAGGGGCCGGGCCGGCCCGTCCTGTACGGGACCACCCCCCAGTTCCTCGAGCGGCTGGGGCTGCCCTCCCTGGCCGCGCTCCCGTCCCTCGTGCCGCTGCTCGCCTCGACGGAGGACGGGGGGGGCGCCGACTCGCGGGGGGCGGACGGGGACGCCGCGGGAGGACCCAGGGGGGAAGGCCTCGACCCCACCCGACGTGCCTGAGGAGCGGCTCCAGCGGGCCCTCGCCCGGGCCGGACTCGGGTCCCGCCGGGCCTGTGAGGAGCTCATCCGCCAGGGGAGGGTGACGGTGGACGGCAGGCCGGCGGCCCTGGGCGACCGCGTCGACCCCCTCCGGGCGAGGGTGGAGGTGGACGGGTCGAGGGTGAACCTCAACCCCAACCTCCGACACTACGTTCTCAACAAGCCCGCCGGGGTCGTGAGTACCCTTCGAGACCCCCGCGGGCGGGCGGATCTCCGCGCCTTCCTGCCCGCCGGGCCCCGGGTGCACCCGGTGGGTCGTCTGGACCGGGACACCGAGGGGCTCTTGCTGCTCACGAACGACGGTGAGCTGGCCAACCGGATCATGCACCCCCGCCACGGGGTGGAGAAGGAGTACCTGGTGGAGGTCGGCGCGGCCCCCACCCCGAGCCAGCTCGCACGGCTGCGGCGGGGGGTCTTGCTGGAGGACGGCACGGCCCGCGCCCTGGAGGCGCGGGCCGTGGGGTCGGCCCGGGGGCGGGCCGCCCTCCGCATCGTCATGGCGGAGGGGCGCAAGCGCGAGGTGCGCCGCATGCTCGACGCCGTCGGGCTGCCCGTCCGCCGGCTCGTCCGGGTCCGGGTGGGCCCCGTCCGCCTGGGCCGCTTGAAGCCCGGCGAGGTCCGTGAGCTCACCCCCGCCGAGGTCCGGGCCCTCTACCGGGCAGCCGGCCTGTAGCCTGTTTCGGCGGTGCTCCCGGGCCGGGTAGCCTGGGGGTCGCCCCGGGGGCACGGAGGAGACCAATGAGGGTTCGCGCAGCCCGCGGAGCCATCGCCGTGGGGGAGGACCGGCCGGAGGCGGTCCTCGCCGCCACCGAGCGGCTCCTCACGGCCCTGATCCGCGCCAACGGGGTCGAGGTCGAGGACCTCGTGAGCGTGCTGTTCACCGCCACCGACGACCTGCGCTCGGCCTTCCCGGCGGAGGCGGCCCGGCGCATGGGTCTGGGCCACGTGCCCCTCATGTGCGCCCGGGAGATCCCCGTGCCCGGCTCCATGCCCCGGGTCGTCCGGGTCCTCATGCACTTCCACTCGGAGCGGGCCCTGGCGGAGGTGGAGCACGTGTACCTGGACGGGACCGAGTCCCTTCGGGACGACCGTGGCTGAGGGATCGAGGCCGCGGGGAACGGGATCGGGTGAGGGTCGGGAGCCGCGGCGCCGGCCCGGGCCCGTCCGCCGGGTGGCGGTGGTCGGCACGGGCCTCATGGGGACGTCGGTGGCCATGGCGGCGGCCCGCTCGGGGGCCCGGGTCCGCGGCTTCGACGCCGATGCCGCCGTCCTGGAGCAGGCGGCCCGGCGGAGCGGGATGGAACCCGCCGGCGACCTGGCGGGCTGTGTCGGCGACGCCGAGGTCGTGGTGGTCTGCACCCCCGTCCCCGCCATCGCGGCGGCGGCCTGTGCGGTGCTCGAGGCGGCGCCGTCGGCGGTGGTGACCGACGTGGGAAGCGTGAAGTCCCGTGTCCTGGTAGAGGTCGAGGCCCGCTCCGCGGCGCCCGGCCGGTTCGTGGGCGGCCACCCCATGGGCGGGTCGGAACGGTCGGGCCCCGAGCACGCCTCCCCCTCGGTGCTCGACGGCATCGCGTGGGTCCTGACGCCCGGAGCGCGTTCGGAGCCCGCCGCCACCGAGCTGCTCAGGGAGTGGGTCGCGTCTCTGGGCGCGGAGCCGGTCGTCATGGAGCCGGCCCGCCACGACCGGCTGGTGGCCTTCGTGAGCCACCTTCCCCAGGTGGCCTCCACGGCCCTCATGGCCCTGGCCGCCGAGGAGGAGGCTGACGAGCCCGAGATCCTGCTGCTCGCCGCGGGCGGCTTCCGGGACCTGACCCGCCTGGCCGCGTCCAGCCCCACCCTCTGGGGCGACATCCTCCTCGCCAACCGCGAGGCCCTGGAGCGGGCCATCGACCTGTACGTGGAGCGCCTCCGCCGCCTGCAGGACCTGGTCCGGCGGGGGCGCAGGGCTGAGGTGGAGGAGGCCCTCGCCAGGGCCAAGCGGGCCCGGCTGGCCCTGGCCGCCAAGCCGCAGGTGCGCTCGGGGGTGGCGGTGATCCAGGTGTCCATCCCCGATCGGCCCGGCGTGCTGGCCCGGCTCACGGCCGGGGTGGGCGAGGCGGGGGTGAACATCGAGGACCTCCAGATCGTCCACTCCCCCGAGGGCGGCCGGGGGACGGTCCACCTCACGGTGGCGGCCGGCGCCGCCGACCTCACGGCCCGCGTCCTCGCGGACCGGGGCTTCGACCCGGTCCGCCTGGCCTGACCATGCGGGCCCGCATCGTCCCCGGGGGCCGGCTGGCGGGGACCGTCACCGTCCCCGGCGACAAGTCCATCGCCCACCGCTGGCTGATCCTGGCGGCCACCGCCGCCGGCCGGAGCGTCCTCCGGGGGCTGCCCCCGTCCCTCGACGTGAGGGCTACCGCGGGCTGCCTGGCAGCCCTGGCGCCCAGGGCTCGACCTCAACTTGAGGATTGGCTTTCCCGGACTGCGGGACGGACCGAGGTTGACCCCTGGGCTGGCGGCGCCGCACCCAGCCCTGCCTCCATCGGCGTCGTTGAGCTGGAGGCTGAGGGTCGGGGTGGCCTGGTCGAGCCCCCGAGCGAGCTGGACTGCGCCAACTCCGGGACCACCATGCGCCTCCTGGCCGGCCTGGTGGCCTCGGCGCCCTTCCGAACGGTGCTCGTGGGCGACGAGAGCCTGATGCGCCGGCCCATGGAGCGCGTGGCCGGGCCCCTGCGGGCCATGGGGGCGCGCGTGGAAACCCGGGACGGGCGTCCGCCCCTCGCCGTGACCGGTGGGCCCCTCCGCGGCATCGTCCACCGCCCCAGGGTCCCCAGCGCCCAGGTGAAGGGCTGCCTGCTGTTGGCGGGCCTGGCCGCCGAGGGCGAGACCATCGTCGAGGAGACCGCCCCCACCCGGGACCACACGGAGCGGGCCCTGGCCTACCTGGGCGCGCCCGTGAACGCCGCGCCAGGGCGGGTGGGTCTCCGGGCGTTCCAGCACGGCGGCTTCGAGGCCAGCGTCCCGGGGGACGTCTCATCCGCCGCCTTCCTCGTCGCCGCCGCCGCCCTCACCGGGTCCGAGCTCTCCCTTCCCGGCCTGGGCCTGAACCCAACCAGGACGCGGTTCTTGGCCGTCATGGAGCGGATGGGAGTCCGGACGCGCATGGAGGTCACGGCGGAGGAACTGGGGGAGCCCGTGGGCACGCTGCACGTCCTGCCCGCCGGCGAGCTGCTGGGGGTGGAGGTACCCCCCGAGGAGCTGCCCCTCGTGGTCGACGAGGTGCCCGTGCTGGCGGCCCTGGCGTGTCACGCCCGCGGCGAGTCCCGGTTCGTCGGAGCGGGGGAGTTGAGGGTGAAGGAGAGCGACCGGTTGGCCGGCCTGGCCCAGGGCATCCGGGCCCTGGGGGGCGAGGCGGTCGTGGAGGGCGATGCCC
>CAYVCH010000008.1:0-9872 GCA_964449755.1 uncultured Actinomycetes bacterium | reverse complement strand
TCCTGGTGGGGGGCGGCGGGCTGCTGGGCGGCCGGGTGGAGGCGATGGGGGACCACCGCATGGCCATGGCCTTCGCCGTCGCCGCCCTGGGCGCTCGGGGTCCCGTCGAGGTGGAGGGCGTGGAGTGGGCGGCCGTGTCCTTCCCGGGGTTCCTGGCGGGCCTGCGCCGCCTGGGGGCCCGGGTGGAGGGCTGAGGTGGGCGGGCGCGGGCGGCGACGACCGGTGGTGGCCATCGACGGGCCCGCGGGGTCGGGCAAGACCACCCTGGCTCGGCGGCTGGCGGCGGAGTTGGGGCTCCCCTACGTGAACACCGGCCTCATGTACCGGGCGGCGGCCCGCCTGGCCCTGCGCCGCGGGCTCGACGTGGACGACGGGCCGGCCCTGGCGGCGGCCGTCCGCCGCCTGCGCTTCGGCCTTGCCGGGACCCCCGTTCCCGAGCTCCGGATCGACGGTGCACCGCCAGCTCCGGACCTCGCCTCGGCCGAGGTGGAGCGGGTGGTCTCCCGGGTGGCCCGCCACCCGGAGGTCCGCACGGTCATGCGCGACGAGCAGCGCCGATTGGGGCAGGACGGCGCCGTCATGGAGGGCAGGGACATCGGCACCGTGGTCTTCCCCGACGCCGAGGTCAAGATCTTCCTGCACGCGGAGGCGGGGGAGCGGGCGACCCGCCGGGCCGAGGAACGGCCGGAGGAAGCGGCCGAGCGCGTGGCCCGGGCCCTCCACGCCCGCGACGCCCTTGACGCGCGGGTCAACCCCTTCGTCCCGGCCCCCGAAGCCCTCGTGCTCGACACCACGGTCCTCGACCCCGAGGAGGTCTTCCGGCGGGCCCTGGCGGCCTGCCGGAGACGGCTGGAGGGCCGGGAGGCCTCCGGCACCCGACCGCCCCCGTCGCCGAAGCGGTGAGGGGGGCGCGGCGGTGGACGAGCTCCCTCGGGCCGCTCTGGTCGGACGGCAGAACGTGGGGAAGTCCACCCTGCTCAACCGGCTGCTCGGTCGCCGACGGGCCATCGCGCACGAGGCCCCGGGGGTCACCAGGGACCGGGTCGAGGCCGAGGCGGAATGGCGGGGCCGGAGGTTCCTGCTGGTGGACACGGGGGGCTACCGGCTTCGGGCCCAGGGCATCGAGGCCCTGGTGGTCCAGCAGGCGGAGCGAGCCGCGGAGGAGGCCGACCTGGTGCTGCTGGTGGTGGACGCACAGGCCGGCGTGACCGAGGACGATGCCGACCTGGCCCGCCGGCTCCGCAGGGCCCGGGTGCCGGTCCTCGTGGTGGCGAACAAGGCCGACTCGGAGCGGGAGGAGCCCGACGCCTCGGTCTTCATGGCCCTGGGCCTCGGCGAGGCCCTGCCGGTGTCGGCCCTCCACGGTCGGGGGACCGGGGAGCTGCTGGACCGGGTGGTGGCCCTGCTGCCACCGACCGGGGCTGAGCGTGCGGTGGAGGGTGAGCCCCGTTTTGCCCTCGTGGGGAGGCGCAATGTCGGGAAGTCCTCGGTGTTCAACCGGCTGGTGGGGGAGGAGCGGTCGGTGGTCTACGAGGAGGCAGGCACCACCCGAGATGCCGTGGACGCCCTGGTCGACTGGCCCGGGGGCGCGGTGCGGTTCGTCGACACCGCCGGGTTCCTCCGCCCCTCCAGGGCCCGGGGGCTCGAGTACTACGGGTACGTGCGGACGGTGCAGGCCATCGACCGCGCCCACGTGGCGGCCCTCGTGCTGGACGCCTCCGAGGGGTTCACCGGCGAGGACCGGCGGATCGCCGCCCGGGTCGTGGAGGCCGGCCGCGGCCTCCTCGTGGTGGCGAACAAGTGGGACCTGGTCCGGGAGCGGCGGGAGGCCTTCCGGGCCCTCCGGGAGGCCGCGGCCCCCTTCGCCCGGGCGCCGGTGGCTCGGACCTGTGCCCTCACCGGGGCCGGCGTGGGCAGGCTCCCGGGGGAGCTGCTCGCCCTCCACGGGCGCTGGTCTCGCCGGGTCCCCACGGCCCGGGTGAACGAGGTGCTCCAGCAGGCCCAGGCCGAGCGCCCCGCCCCGGCCGGAGCCCGGTACCTCTACGGCACCCAGGCCGCCACCGGGCCGCCGACCTTCGTCGTCTTCGGTGGCGGACCACCCCCCGGCGCCTACGTGCGGTACCTGGAGAACCGGCTTCGCCGGGCCTTCGGCCTGGACGGGGTCCCCGTCCGCCTGCGCTTCCGGCCCAGGGAGCCCCGCCGGGCGGCCCGGCGCCACTGAGCGCGGCGGGCCGGCCGGTAGAATGGCTGCTCGCGGGCCGTGGCGCAGCTTGGTTAGCGCGTCGGACTGGGGGTCCGAAGGTCGGCGGTTCAAATCCGCCCGGCCCGACCGAGTTCGTAAGGAGGCCGGCTGGATGAGGGCAGGCCGCGGGCCGGAGTCCGCGGGGGACGCGGTCCTCACGCTCCCGAACCTCGTTTCCCTGGGGCGCGTGCTGCTGATCCCGCCGGTGGTCTGGCTCATCCTGCGGAAGGGGACCGAAGCGGCGGGGCTCCTGGCCTTCGCGGCGGTGGCGGCCACCGACTGGGTGGACGGGGCCATCGCCCGCCGCACGGGGCAGGTCTCGGAGCTCGGCAAGGTCCTGGACCCGGCCGCTGACCGGCTGGTGATCGCCGCGGGCCTCCTGGCGGTCGTGCTCCGGGACGCGTTCCCGCTGTGGGCAGCCCTGCTCGTGCTGGTCCGGGACGCTGGCCTGCTCGTGGCCGGCGCCATCCTCCTCGTCGGTCTCCGGACCCGGATCGAGGTGCGGTGGGTGGGGAAGATGGCCACCCTCACGCTCATGGTTGCGATCCCGCTGGTGGCCTGGGGAAACCTCGGACTCCCCCTGGCCGGCGCTGCGCTGGCCGTGGGGTGGGCCGGCTTCGCGGCAGGGCTGGGGGAGGCCTACTGGGCGGCCGCCCTGTACGGTTGGGACCTCCGCCGCGCGCTGACGGCGGGGGCGAGCCGGACCCGGCAGCCCGAGCGGGTGGGACCTTGACGGCAGGCCGCGAGTCTGCCGTGATGGTCGCCGGCTGGAGCGCCGCGGCCGGGTTCGTGGGAGGCGGGCTGGGGGTGGCGGCCCCACGGCCCGTGGGCAGGTGAGAGGGAAGGAGCGACATGGAGTTCCCGGACGACCTCCGCTACACGAGGGAGCACGAGTGGGCGAGGGACGAGGGAGACGGCCTCGTCCGTGTCGGGATCACCGACTACGCCCAGGACGCCCTGGGGGACGTGGTCTACGTGGACCTGCCCGAGCCGGGGACGAAGGTGCGGGCCATGGAGCCCCTGGGCGAGGTGGAGTCCACCAAGTCCGTGTCGGATGTCTACAGCCCCGTCAGCGGGACGGTGGTGGAGCGCAACCCGGTGCTCGAGGACCGGCCCGAGGCCGTGAACGAGTCCCCCTACGACGAGGGTTGGCTCGTGCTCATCCGCGCCGACGACCCCGCCGAGGTCCACGACCTGATGGACGCGGCCGCCTACGAGGCCTACCTGCGGGAGCTGGAGGCACGGTAGCGCGGTCGGGCCGGTCTCCTGGGGGACGGGCCTTGGCTCGTCCCCGGGTGTGGGCAGCGGGGGCCGAGCCCTTCCTCCGCCCAGGGTGTTCCCCGGGTCGAGGGTGCGTGCCCTGTCCCGGCCGGCGCCCGAGGGCTCCGGGGAAGGCGCGACCCTCACTTCACGGTCTCCTGGGCCGGCCGTTGACCGTCGCGCCAGCGCTGCGCTAAGGTCAACCCTGGGTCGAGCCTCGCGTGGGGGCGGGGCCAGGTCGGCCGTCGAGGGCGGGGGCCAGGTGAGCTAGAGCATGTACTGCACCCGCTGTGGACGTCGCAATCCGGAGCAGGCGCGATTCTGCGCCGCCTGTGGCTATCCGCTCGAGGGGGAGACCACCGTCTCCTTGAGCCCAGCCGAGGTCGAGGAAGCCGCGCGGGAGGAGTTCCCCTTCCCCGACGATGAGCTCGAGCCGGGACAGGCTCTCCTGTTGGTCAAGCGCGGCCCGAACGCGGGGTCGACCTTTCTCATCGAGAAGGACGTGACGACGGCGGGGCGGAACCCCGAGAGCGACGTCTTCCTGGACGACGTCACGGTCTCCCGCCGTCACGCGGAGATCCTCCGCCGCGAGGACGGCTTCTTCGTGCGCGACCTGGGGAGCCTGAACGGGACCTACGTGAACCGGGAGCGGGTGGAGGAGACGAAGCTCGCTTCCGGGGATGAGCTGCAGGTCGGGAAGTTCAAGCTGGTCTTCTTCCAGGCGGGGGGGTGAGGCCGTTGGCGGCCCGGAACTATCGCTCCATCGGCGAGGTGCTGGTGGCAGTGAAGACCGAGTTCCCGGACATCACCATCTCCAAGATCCGGTTCCTCGAATCCGAAGGGCTGATCCACCCGGAACGGACGCCGTCGGGGTACCGCAAGTTCTACGACCGGGACGTGGAGCGCCTCAAGGCCATCCTGCGCATGCAGCGGGACGAGTACCTGCCCCTGAGGGTCATCCGGGAGCGGCTGACCCAGATGGACACGGGGGACGGAGGGTCCGGCACCGGGGCGGCCGCGGCGCCCCCGGCGGCGGAGGAGGAGCTGGCGGAGCCGCCGACGGGACTCCAGATGTCGCTGGAGGAGATGTCGGCGGCCACGGGGGTGGACCGGGCGCGCATCCAGGAGCTCGAGTCCTTCGGTCTCGTGTGCTCCCACGGCCCCGAGGGCGCGCGGTACTACGACGGCGACGACTACGTGGTGCTGTCGATCGTGCGGGAGTTCTTCCGCCACGGTCTGGAGCCACGGCACCTCACCATGTACCGGCACTTCGCCGAGCGCGAGGCCTCGGTCTTCGAGGCCATCGTCATGCCCATGCTGCGCCAGCGCAACCCGGACGCTCGGCGGGCGGCCGCGGCGGCCCTGGCTGACCTGGCCAGGGCCTCTCGCAAGCTCAAGCAGGCCCTGCTGCGGGTGAACCTCCGGCCCTACCTCCAGGCCGGCTAGCCGTGCCGGGGGCCGTCAGACCCCGGGTCCGCCCCGCCGGGGCGGCCCTGGCGTTGGCGTTCGCGGCGGTGGCGCATGGCGCCGCGGCCCGGGCTGCCCCGTCCCCGACCCCGGGCCCGCCCGGGCCGGCGCTGCCCTCGCCCACCGTCACGGTCCTGCGGACCCCTGAGCCGGGCCCCACGCCTCCGCCCGTCCGGGCCGCCGCAGCGGCCCTGGCCGACCTGGACACGGGGCAGGTCCTGTACGAGAAGGGGGGCCGAGAGCGCCGCCCCGTGGCCAGCCTGACGAAGATCGCCACGGCCCTGCTGGTCCTGGAGCGGGCCGACCCCTCGGAGGTGGTGACGGTGAGCCGGGAGGCGGCCGCCCCCGACGCCTTGCTCGGCGTGGCGGAACTCGGCCTCCTGCCGGGGGAGCGGATCCGGGTCCGGGAGCTGCTCTACGCGCTGCTCCTCCAGTCGGCCAACGACGCCGCCCTGGCCCTGGCGGAGCACGTGGCGGGATCGGTCGATGGCTTCGTCCGCCGCATGAACGCCCGGGCCCGCGAGCTCGGGGCCCGCCACACGCGGTTCGCCTCGCCCACCGGCCTGGATGACGCCGGTTACTCGACCGCCCTCGACCTGGTCCGCCTCACCCGCGCCGCCTACCGCCTGCCGCTGTTCGCCGAGATCGTGGCCACCCGCTTCCACGAGGTGCCGGCCCCCGACGGCCCCCCGCGCCTGCTCCAGAACCGCAACGCGCTGCTGTGGCTGTACCCGGGAGCCGTGGGTGTGAAGACGGGCTACACGCGGCGGGCCGGCTTCTGCGTGGTGGCCGTGGCGGAGCGGGAGGGGAGACGGTTGGTGGCCGTGGTCCTGGGGGCACCCGGTGAGGCCTTCTCGGACGCGGCCGCCCTCCTCTCCTACGGCTTCGCGGGCTTCGAGCCCAGGACCCTGGTCCAGGAGGGCCGCTCCCTGGGTTGGGTGGACCTGGTGGGGGGCCGGGTGGCGGTGGCCGCGGGCGGCACGCTCGCCGCCCTGGTGCCCGTGGCCCCTGGGTCCCCGGAGCCCGTGGTCGTCACCCGCGTGGACCCCGGCGCCGCCTTCCCGCCGCTGCCGGGGGAGGCCGTGGGCCGCGTGGTGGCGCGGGTGGGAGACCTGCGGGTGGGAACGGTGCCCCTGGTCGTGGCGGAGGTGCCCCCGCCGCCCCCCCCGGCCGCCGGGTCCTGGTGGCAGCGGGCAGCGGAGGCCGTCCTGGCCGCTCTGGCCAGTCTCCTCGGGGCGCTCCTGGGCTGATCCCCGGCGGGCCTTCGACCTGCCCGACCGGCCTCCGCGGGCTTCCTGCTACGATCGATGCGAATCATGGAGGTCGCGCGCGTGCTGTTCGGGCGCGAGGACATCCGCCGCCGGATCGAGGAGCTCGGCCGCACCATCACCCGGGACTACCAGGGGCGCGAGCCCGTCCTCGTCTCGGTCCTCAAGGGCGGCACCGTGTTCCTCGCGGACCTCATCCGGGAGGTCCACCTGCCTTTGCGCGTGGACTTCATGTCGATCTCGAGCTACGGGGGCCTGCTGGAGTCCATGGGCCGGGTGCGCATCCTGAAGGACCTCGACCAGGACATCGGGGGGCAAGACGTGATCCTGGTGGAGGACATCGTGGACACCGGCCTCACCCTCTCCTACCTGATCTCGGTCCTGCGGTCCCGCCAGCCGGCCTCCGTCGAGGTCTGCGCCCTGCTGGACAAGTCAGCCCGGCGCATTGCGCCCCTGCAGGTCCGCTACGTCGGCTTCGACTGCCCCGACGTGTTCGTCGTGGGCTACGGTCTGGACCTCGGCCAGCGTTTCCGCAACCTCCCCGACATCCTGGCCCTGAACGACCCCGCAGCGGTGGCGGCCGAGCCAGGCCTCCTCGCGCCCTTCCTGCTCCCGGACCCGGCCCGCTGAGCTCCGGGGGGATGCGCCCGGGGGTGGGTTGTCGGGCTCGCCGGGCGGGGCTAGATTCGTCGTAAGCCATGATCGAGATGGACCTGGCCGGCGTCAGGGTGGAGCTGCCCTCCAACCAACCCATCGTCCTGCTCAAGGAACGGGGAGGCGAGCGCTACCTCCCCATCTGGATCGGGGCCGCCGAGGCTGCCGCCATCGCCCTGGCCCTCCAGGGCGTGGTGACGCCTCGCCCCATGACCCACGACCTCATGAAGATCATCCTGGACGAGCTCTCCGTCCAGGTCCAGCGGATCGTCGTGACGGAGCTCCGGGATGGCACCTTCTACGCGGTCATCACGATGACCCGCAACGGCGAGACCTATGAGGTCTCCTCCCGCCCCAGCGACGCCATCGCCCTGGCCGTCCGCATCAAGGCGCCCATCTACGCCAACGAGGAGGTCCTGGCCGAGGCCTCCATCCTCATGCCGGACGGCGAGGAGGAGCGGGAAGACGAGGAGGAGGTCCAGAGGTTCCGGGAGTTCCTCGAGCACGTGAACCCCGAGGACTTCAGGGCGTAAGGCGCGCCGGCGGCCCGAGCCCAGCCCCCTCCTCTGCCCGAGGGGGTGGGGATGATTGACAGGGGCGGGGGGGACGTCTAGGCTGGCTTGCGTTAGCGTAATTACGGAGCTGCAAGTGGCCGAGCAAGGGTACCGGGTACCGGAGGTGTGCCGCATCGTCGGCATCACCTACCGGCAGCTCGACTACTGGGCCCGCACGGGGCTCGTGCGCCCCTCCATCCGGGACGCCCAGGGGTCGGGCACCAAGCGCCTGTACGCCTTCCAGGACCTGGTGGCCCTGCGGGTGATCAAGAAGCTCCTCGACACCGGACTGTCCCTCCAGCGGGTGCGCAAGGCCATCGAGCACCTGCGGGACCTGGAGCGCCCCACGCACGGCGTGACGCTGTTCTCCGACGGGACGCGGATCTACGAGGCCGAGTCGCCGGAGGCCGTGGTGGACCTGCTGGCCCGGGGCCAGGGAGTGTTCGCCATCGCGGTCGACAAGGTATGGAGCGATCTCGAGGGGACCCTGGCCAGGGCCGCGAGGACCAGGAGGCCCGCCCGCGGCGTCGCCCAAGCCGGAGGGTCGTGAGACAGGACGCCGCGGCCCGGCGGCCGGTCCTCAAGAGCGACGCCGTCCGGTTCGCCCACGCGAGCGAGCGCCAGTTCGCTCGGCTCCTCGACTTCTACCAGATCGAGTGGGAGTACGAGCCCCGCTCCTTCGACCTGGAGTGGGACCGGGACGGCAACGTCGTCCAGCGGTTCACCCCCGACTTCTACCTGCCCCAGTACGACCTCTACATCGAGATCACGACCCTGAACCAGCGGCTCGTCACCAAGAAGAACCGCAAGGTCCGCCGCCTCCGCGAGCTGTACCCCGACGTCCGATGCAAGGTCTTCTACCAGCGCGACTACCTCTCCCTCGTCACCAAGTACGGGCTCGAGGACGACGGCGAGGCGTGACCCCGACCGCTTCGCCAGGCCGGCCCTCCCGTACACTGGCCGCGCCATGAGGTTTGCGCCCCACACCGACGCCGACGTCCGGGAGATGCTGGGTCGCCTGGGCCTGGACTCGGTGGATCGCCTCTTCGACCGGATCCCGGCGACGGTCCGCCTGGACCGGCCCCTGGACCTCCCCGCCGGCCGCTCAGAGATGGAGGCCATGGCGGAGCTGGCCGCCCTGGCCAGCCGCAACCGCCACGCCGACGACCTGGTCTGCTTCGCCGGGGCCGGGGCCTACGACCACTACGTGCCGGCCGTCGTGTGGGCCCTGGCAGGCCGCTCCGAGTTCTCCACCTCCTACACGCCCTACCAGCCGGAGCTCTCCCAGGGCGTGCTCCAGGCCCTGTTCGAGTACCAGTCCATGATCTGCGAGCTCACGGCCATGGAGGTCTCCAACGCCTCGCTGTACGACGGGGCCACGGCTCTCGTGGAGGCGGTGAACCTGGCCCGGACCGCTCCCGGCCGGGGCCGGGTGCTCGTCTCGGCGGCGGTGGACCCCCGGTACGTGGAGGCGCTGCGCACCTACGGCAGGGGAGCGGGGTACGAGCCCGAGGTCTTCGAGGCCCCTGGCGGCCGGGGCGGCCGGCCGGAGGTGGGGGAGGACGTGGCCGCCGTCGTCGTCCAGCACCCCAACCGCTACGGCGTCCTGGAACCCGCCCGGGAGCTGTTCCAGGCGGCCCACGCCGGGGGGGCCCGGGCCATCCAGGTCTTCGACCCCCTCTCCCTGGGGGTGCTGGCACCGCCGGGGGAGCTGGGGGCCGACGTGGCCGTTGCCGAGGGCCAGGCCCTCGGCAACCACCTCAGCTACGGGGGGCCGTACCTCGGGATCATCGCGGCGCGCATGGCCGACGTGCGGAGGCTCCCCGGGCGGATCGTGGGGGAGACCGTCGACGTGGACGGCCGGGTGGGCTACGTCCTCACCCTCCAGGCGCGGGAGCAGCACATCCGCCGCGAGAAGGCGGTGTCGAACATCTGTACCAACCAGACCCTCATGGCCGTCGCCGCCGCTATCTACCTCGCCTGGCTCGGCCCCCAGGGCCTCCGGGAGCTGGGGCGCCAGTGCGCGGCCAAGGCCCGCTACGCCGCCGCCCGCCTGAGCCAGGTGCCCGGCGTGGAGCTGCTCTTCCCCGACGCTCCCTTCTTCAAGGAGTTCGCCCTCCGCCTGCCCCGGCCGGCCGCTCTCGTCCGGGACGCCCTGGTCGAGCGGGGGTTCCTGGCCGGCGTGCCCCTCCCGGACGGTGACGGCCACGCGCTCCTGGTGGCCGTCACCGAGCGGCGCACCCGGGAGGAGATCGACGCCCTGGCGGCCGCCCTGACAGAGGTGCTGTCGTGAGCACGCCGCCGTCGGCGGGGGGCTCCTCGGAGGCCGCCGGACCGGGCACGGCCGCGAAGCCCTCCGCGCCGCCGAGGGGACCCGCGGCGGGTCTGCCCGCTGCCGGGCGGGTGGGCGCGCCCCTCCGCACCCAG
>CAYVCH010000007.1:18645-24971 GCA_964449755.1 uncultured Actinomycetes bacterium | reverse complement strand
GGCGTCGCCGACCTCCCCCTCCACGGCGGGCGGGCTCCCCGCTGGCTCATGGATCGGATGGTCCCCCTGGCCCGGGAGGTGGCGCTGGCCGTGGTCGCCGAGGAAGGCGCCGCCGGCCTCCTGCGCAGGCTGTCCGACCCGCTGTGGTTCCAGGCCCTGGGCTGCGCGCTGGGGTTCGACTGGCACTCGAGCGGTCTCACCACCACCGTCTGCGGGGCCCTGAAGGCGGGCCTCCGGGGCCTCCAGGGCCAGGCCGGCCTGGTGGTGGCGGGGGGGAAGGGCGGGGCCTCCCGACGGACGCCGGCGGAGATCGAGGCCGCCTGCGAGGCCATGGGGCTGGACCCGGCCCCCCTGGTCCTGGCCAGCCGGCTGGCGGCGAAGGTGGACTCCTCCGCCGTCCAGGACGGGTTCCAGGTCTACCACCACACGTTCCTGTTCACCGCCGACGGCACGTGGGCCGTGATCCAGCAGGGGATGAACGAGGCCGCGGCCATGGCCCGCCGCTACCACTGGCTCTCGCCCCGCCGGTTCGACCGAGACCCCCACGCGGCGGTGGCCGGGGCCGGGCGGGTCCCCGTCCTCAACCTGGTGGCCGGGGAGGCCGAGGGCAACCGGCGGGTGTCGGTGGCCCTGGCCCGGGAGGGGCCCGGCGCCGTCTTGCGGGAGGTCGAGGGGCTGCGAGGCCTCACGGTCCCGCGCCGGCATCGCCTCACCCTGGATGAGGTGGACCCGGACCGCCTGGGCCGGGTCCTCCTCGCCGCCTACGAGGCCCAGCCGGAGGACTACACCCAGCTCCTGGCCGTGCGCGGCCTGGGGGCCAAGGGGCTGCGGGCCCTGTCCCTGGTGGCCGAGCTGGCCTACGGGGAGCCGGCGTCCCTGCGGGATCCCTTCTCCTTCTCCTGGGCCCACGGGGGCAAGGACGGCACGCCCTACCCCGTCGACCGGGACCTCTACGACGCCACCATCGAGTCCCTGCGGCGGGCCCTCACCGAGGCCCGGGCAGGCCGAGGAGAGAAAGTGGCCGCCCTGAAGCGGCTGGCGGGGGTGGGCGGGCCCCCGGCGTCGCTCCGCCGCGGCCCTAGCTCGGCCTCACCGCCCGGGCGGGGCGGGCTTCGCGGGACGGGGTCCCCGGCGCCGGGCTAGGGCAGGATGCCGAACTCCGCGATGGTGGGCTGCACCAGCCGCTCGAAGTCGGCGTAGGGCACGGTCATCGTCACCGTGTGGGTCCCCGCCTGGATGACGAGGGTCTCGTTCTCGGCGAGCCGGCGGTCGGCGTAGACGGGGAGCCCGTAGAGGTTCCCGAAGGGCGGCATGGCCCCCGGCTCGCAGTCGGGGAAGGCGGGGGCGAACTCGTCCTCGGTGGCGAGGCGGACCCGCTTCCCGCCCAGGACCTCACCGGCCCGGTCCAGGTCCACCAGGTAGGGGGCGGGGACGACGAGCATGACCAGCTCCCCGTCGGCGTGGGCCATGACCACCTTGGCCAACATCCGCCCCGGGACGTGCTCGGTGGCGGCCACCTGCTGGGCGGTGTAGGCCACCTCGTGCTCCTGGACCTCGAAGGGCACGCCGTTGTCCCTGAAGTACTGCTCCAGCCGGTCCCGGCACTCCATCTCGGCCTCCCCACGACGCTTCGCACCTCCAAATCTGGCCAACCGGCGGCCTCGAGGCAAGGCCGAAGGGCAGTTGCCGCGCGGGGGGCCGGGGTCAGCTCCCCGCCCTCCGCCGGCGGGCCAGGCCGGGCCCCGTCATGACGGCGACCGGGAGGATGCCGGCCACCGCCACCAGCAGCCACTCCCGGGGGTGGAGGCGGACCGTGTCGAACAGGGGGTGGGCGGGGGGCCACAGCACGGCGAGGACCTGGAGGGCCAGGCCGCCCGCCACGGCGCCCGCGACCCAGGCGTTGAAGGCCAGGGTGGGCATCCGGGCGGCGAAGGCGTACAGGAGGTGGGCCACGACGAGGACCGTGAACATGACCGCCCTGGCCCGGGTCCAGGACGCGTCCCAGGCGAACCGGTCCACCGCCAGGCTCGCCACGCTGGCGGCGGCGATGAGCGCTGCCCGCCATCCCAGGAGGGACAGGCGTCGGAGGGGGAGCAGCCGCTCGCCCCGGGGCCGGGGCGGGCGGGCCATGATGCCCGGGGCCACGGCGTCGCTCCCCAGGGCGATGGCGGGCAGTCCGTCGGTGAGCACGTTGATCCACAGCAGCTGGAGCGGCAGGAGGGGCACGCCCAGGGCCGGGAAGGACAGCAGGACCGAGACCACCACCAGGATCTCGGAGAGGTTCCCGGCCACCAGGTAGTCAACGACCTTCCTGATGTTGTCGTAGATTCCCCGGCCCTGCCGGACGGCGGCGACGATGGTGGCCAGGTTGTCGTCGGTGATCACCATGTCGGCGGCCTCCCGGGCCACGTCGGTCCCGGCCCGGCCCATGGCCACGCCGATGTCGGCCCGGTGCAGCGCGGGCGCGTCGTTCACCCCGTCGCCGGTCACGGCCACGACCTCCCCCCGCGCCCGGAGGGCGTCCACGAGGGCGAGCTTCTGGTCGGAGTCCACCCTGGCGTAGATGGCGACCCGGAGGGGGTCGGCGGGCAGGCCCTCCCGGCGGAGCTGCGACCCGGTGAGGACCGGCGCGCCCAGCTCCACCATGCCCACCTCCTTGGCCACCGCCGCCGCGGTGCCGGGGTGGTCGCCGGTCACCATGAGCAGCGTGATGCCGGCCCGCCGGACGGCCTGGACGGCCTCCGCGGCCTCCGGCCGCACGGGATCCCGGAGGCCGACCAGGGCCACCAGCGTGAGGTGCTCCTCGGCCGCCTCGAGCGCCGCCGGCGGGTCCTCGAGGCGGCGCCGGGCGAGGGCCAGGGTGCGCACTCCCCGGGCCGCCAGCTCGCCGACCAGGCCGAGCAGCATCGTCTGGCGCTCCTCGTCCAGGGGCTCCTCGCCGCCGGGGCCGAGAAGAGCGGCGGAGCGGGGGAGGACCGCCTCGGGAGCCCCCTTCGAGAGCAGCAGGAAACGGCCGTCGTCCCGGTGCAGGGTGGTCATTCGCCGCCGCTCGGAGTCGAAGGGGATGGTGGCCACCCTGGGGTTGGCCCGGCGCCACCGCTCGACCTGTCCCGGCCCGGCCGCGTCCAGCAGCGCCAGGTCCACGGGGTCGCCGCTGGGGGGCCGGGGGACGGCGTCGTTGCACAGGACGGCCACCTGGAGGACCGCGTCCCGCTCCCCCGGTGCGAGCTCCGAGAGGGGCACCGGCGGCGCGCCGGCCCGGGCCACCCACTCCAGGCGCATCCGGTTCTCGGTGAGGGTCCCGGTCTTGTCAGCCAGGATGGCCGTGGTCGAGCCGAGGGTCTCGACGGCCGGCAGGCGGCGGACGATGGCGCCCCGGGAGGCCATGCGGTGGACGCCCAGGGCCAGGGCCACGGTGACCACCGTGGCCAGCCCCTCGGGCACCGCCGCCACCGCCAGGGCCACGCCCGAGAGGAAGGCCCGCTCCAGGGCGCCCTCGGTGGCGCCCGCGCGGCCGACGATGAGCCCGGACACCACCACCGCCACCAGCGCGGCGAGGGCGCCCAGCCGGGCCGTGAGACGGGCCAGCTCGCCCTGGAGGGGCGTGCGGGGCTCGGGCCGGCGGAGGGTCTCGGCGATGCTGCCCACCTGGGTCCGGGCTCCCGTGGCGACGGCGATCCCCGTCGCGGCGCCGCGGGTGACCATGGTTCCCGAGAAGGCCATGGAGGCCCGGTCGCCCAGCCCGGCGTCGACGTCCACCCGGGCGTCAGCGTCCTTGGCGACGGGCAACGACTCCCCGGTGAGGACGGACTCGTCCACCTCCAGGGAGGAGGTCTCCGTCAGGCGGAGGTCGGCCGGAACCCGGTCGCCTGCGGCCAGGACCACGAGGTCGCCCGGGACCACCTCCCGGGCGGGGACGGGCCGGATGGTGCCCGCCCGCCGAACCCGGGCAGTGGGGGACTCCATGGCCTTGAGGATCTCCAGGGCACGCGCCGCCCGCCCCTCCTGGACGGTGCCGATGAGGGCGTTCAGGGCGACGATGGCGAGGATCGCGGCGGCGTCCAGCCGCTCGCCGAGGCCGGCCCCGGCCACCCCCGCCGCCACCATGAGCAGGATCGCCATGGGCTCCGCGAGCTGGCGCCGCAGCCGACGGGGCCAGCGCTCCCGAGGCCGCGACGGCAGCTCGTTGGGCCCGAACCGACCAAGCCGGTCGGCGGCCTCGGTGGGCTCCAGGCCCCGCTCGGGGTCGGTCCCCAGGGCCCGGGCGACCTCGGCGACAGGCAGGCTGTGGAAGGGGAGGCCCGACGAGCCGGCCCGCACCGTGGGAGCCGCCCCGCCACCACCCGCCGACCGTCCCCGGCTCACCGCACCTCCACCATGCTGCCTCCCCCGGCCCGCATCGGCCCGCCGACCGTCCCCGGCTCACCGCGCCTCCGCCACGCCCGCGCACCCGGCCCCACCGGGCAGGGGGCTGGCACGGACGGGGAGGTGGGCCGGAGGGCGAGAGACCCCGTGCCCGTGGGCCGCCGGTTGCCGATCCCGGGCCGACGCGACCGGGGGAACCGTCACCTGCTGGCCCGCCTGGATTCGAACCAGGACTAACTGATCCAGAGTCAGTCGGGCTACCGTTACCCCACGGGCCAGTGCCGGACCGATGGTAGCAGCGCCGCCCGGAGGGCCTGCGCCCCCCCCGTGGGCGGAGGGGGCCCCTGGCCCTCAGGACCCGGCCAGGGGCACGGATCCGACGGCCGGTGGGACCTCGGAGCGGAAGGAGGCGAGGATCCTGAGGAAGTCGCCCCGCTCCTTGTCCCAATCCCCCCGGGGGAAGGCGGCGGCGATCCAGTAGCCCACCTCCCCCTCCACCAGGAAGGCGGAGGCCACGGAGAAGGCGCCCGTCTGGGTCTCGGTGTCGGCCACCACCAGCAGTCCCGTGCCGGTGCCCACCCGGACGGGCTGGCGGATCTTCACGTCCACCCCGGGCTGGCTCGTGTACAGCGTGGCCAGGTCCTCGGCGGTCGTGAGGGACTGGGAGGTGACGGCGAACACGTAGAAGGCCGTCTGGTCCCGGGCGACGGCACCCGCCAGGTCGCCCAGGGTCGAGAAGCCCGTGGCCGACGGGCTGGGGGGCGCCGGCACCGACTGCACGCCGCCCAGCAGCACCGGCCCCTGCGACGCGTCGCCGCCCTGTGGGGGCAGCACCTGCACCTGGTTCTCGCTGGGCAGCTCGGCGCTGAACAGGCCTCCCGGGTCGTAGTAGCGTTCCAGGTCGCGGTGGACTCCGCCCCCGCAGGCCGCGAGGACGAGCAGGACGGCGGCCGCCAGGGCCTTTCTCACGAGACCATTGTGCGCCGCCGCCGGGCGGTTGACCAGGTGCTCCCCGGCAGATACGGTCGCGGGCCGTGAACAAGCGCGACCTGGTGGCGGAGGTCTCCCGGCGGACGGGGGTGCGCAAGGCCGAGGTGGCCCTGGTGGTGGCCGCCGTCCTCCAGGCCGTCCGCGAGGCCGTGGCGGCGGGGGAGCGGGTCTCGCTCTCGGGCTTCGGGACCTTCCGCCGGCTCCGCCGCAACCGACGGGTGGCGCGGAACCCCGCAACCCCACCGTGCCCATCGTGGTGCCCCCCCGCGACGTGCCGGCCTTCACCCCGGGCAAGGCCTTCCGGGAGGCGGTGGCCGGCCGGCGCCGGCGCACGGCCCGCCGGGTCAGTCGACGGTGACGAGCCGGAGGTCCCGGGCCAGCCGGCGGCCTCCCTCCTCGACCAGGTCGAACCGCACCCGCTGGCCGACGCGCAGGTACCGGATGCTGGCGGTGTCCACGGAGGCGGGGTCGATGTGGACCTCCGTGCGGTCGTCCATGAGGAGCGTGCCCGTCCCGGCCTCCACGTCGTAGTCCCTGATCGTCCCCTGCGGCATCGCCTCCCCCCTCGTCAGGTCCGCACGCGGAGCCGGGCCGCGAGGTCCACCTCCAGGCAGACCTCCCGGGTCCGGCCCGGCCTGCCCGCGGCGAGCAGCCTGAGGATATCGCCGGGTGTGTCCAGGTCGAAGGCGAGCTCGGGGCGGTCCACGACTGCCACAGGGAGCCCCCGGGCCTTCGCCTCCTGGCGGTGGCGGCGGAAGGAGGCGTCCCCGAACCGGGCCGGGATGGCCCGGGGAGGGCGCCGGAGGAGCAGGTTGGTCCCCCGCCGGTCGTGGGCGGGGACGAGCACCACGGGCCCGAGGGTCCGCAGGGCCGAGGCCAGGGCGTCGGCGGTGACGAGGGGGGTATCTCCGAGCAGCACGGCCAGGGCGTTGGCGCCCCGGGCCTCCTCCTCCACGAGCCGCACGGCCGCG
>CAYVCH010000007.1:0-18625 GCA_964449755.1 uncultured Actinomycetes bacterium | reverse complement strand
AGCCGGCCGCCTCGGGCACGGGCCGGGCGCCGCGGCGGGCGGCCACCTCCAGGACGGCCTCGTCGGGGGAGACCACCCACGTCCGCCAGCCCGGCACGGCGAGGGCGGCGTCGAGCACGTCCTCCAGCATGGCCAGGGTGAGGGCGGCCCGCTCCAGGGGGGAGAGGAGGCTGGCGAGCCGGGTCTTGGCCACGGAGAGGGCCTTCACGGGGATCGCCACGACGCGCACCGCTCGCAAGGGTAGCGGTAACCTGCGGGGCACCGCCCGGGTCGAAGAGGGGGCCGTGGGTGCCCCGGGCTCCCAGACGACGGAGCCGCCGGGACGAGCCAACGGAAGGAGGAGAGCACCGTGACCACCCTCGCCCTCGCTGCCCTCCCGGCCCGGGGGAGGGCCGGGGTGGCCGCCCGGGCCGCGGCCGTCGTCGGCGGCAGCCTGTTGGTGGCCCTCCTGGCCCAGCTCCGCGTGCCCCTGCCCTTCACGCCGGTCCCCATCACGGGCCAGACCCTGGGCGTGCTCCTGGTGGGAGCGGCCCTCGGCCCCGGCCTCGGGGCCGCCGCCATGGGGCTGTACCTGCTGGAGGGGGCCCTCGGCCTCCCGGTGTTCGCCGGCGGGGCGGGTGGCTGGTCGGTGCTCCAGCTCGCGTCGGCCACCGGCGGCTACCTGTGGGGGTTCGTGGCGGCGGCCGCCGTCGTGGGCGCCCTGGCCCGGCGAGGCTGGGACCGGAGCCTCCGGGGGGCCATCGCGGCCATGTTCGTGGGCGAGGTGGTGCTCTACGCGGTCGCCCTCCCCTGGCTCATGGCGGCCCTTGGTATCTCCCTGGGGCGGGCCCTGGCCCTCGGCCTCGCGCCCTTCGTCCCCGGGGACGTGGCGAAGCTGCTCCTCGCGGCGGGACTGTTGCCGGCGGCGTGGCGGCTCGTGGGCACGGGGGCCCGGTAGGACGGAGCCGGGACCCGGGCGCCGGCGGCGCCCGCCACGTGCCGCCCGGGCCGGGGTAGGATCACCGCGCTCGAAGGAGACCGACCGTGGAGCCCCTCTGGCCCGTCGCGGAGAACCTGCTGATCCCGCCGCTCAAGCTCTGGTTCAACTGGCGACTGGAGGGGGTGGAGCTGGTACCCCAGACCGGCCCGCTGCTCGCCGCCGGCAACCACATCTCCTACTTCGACCAGTTTGCCTACGCCCGGCTTCTCGTGGAGCGCGGCCGGCGCCCCCGCTTCCTGGCGAAGGCGGAGCTGTTTGACGTGCCGGCCCTCGGTGCCGCCCTCCGGGCCCTGCGGCAGGTCCCGGTGCGGCGGGGCACCGGTGACCCGGCCCCGGTGGAGCGGGCCTGCGAGCTGCTGTCCCGGGGCGAGTGTGTGGTGGTCTTCCCCGAGGCCACGGTGACGAAGAATCCTGACTTCACGCCGATGCGGGCCAAGACCGGCGTGGCCCGGATCGCCCTGGCGGCCGGGGTGCCGGTGCTGCCGATGGCGGTGTGGGGCTGCCAGCACATCTGGCAGAAGACGGGCAAGGGGAGCCTGAAGTTCGGCCGCCCCGTGTGGGTGAGGGCCGGGGCGCCCCTGGATTTGTCCGAGTACGAGGGTCGGGCCGGGGATCCCGAGGTCCTGCGGGAGGCCACCGACCGGGTGATGGAGGCCATCACGGTCCTGGTCCACGACCTGCGCGCCCGGTACCCGAAGCGCTGGGCCTGAAGCGTGTAGGCTGCCTGGGCATGGAGGAGCGGAGGCGGGGCTTTTCCACCCGCGCCGTCCATGGGGCCCGGACCCCGCCCGTCGAGCAGGCGCCGGCGAGCGTCCCGATCTTCCAGACCGCCACCTACCGGTTCGAGACCTCGGACCAGTACGCCGAGACCATCAGCTTCCGCCGCCCCGGCCACACCTACACGCGGGGCTACGGGAACCCCACCGTCGAGGCCTTCGAGTCCCTCATGGCCGACCTGGAGGGCACGGAGGCGGCCTTCGGCTTCGCCTCGGGCATGGCCGCCATCCACACGGTGGTCACGACCCTGGCGGGGGCAGGGGACCGGATCGTGAGCAGCAACGAGCTGTACGGGGGGACCTTCGCCCTGTTCTCAAAGGTCCTGCCCCGCTACGGCATCGAGGTCACCTTCGTGAGCCCCCACGGGCCGGACCGGGTGGCGGAGGTCCTGCCCGGGGCGGCCCTGTGCTACGTCGAGACCATCGCGAACCCCACCTGCGGCGTGGCCGACCTGGAGGCCCTGGGGCGCGCCTGCCGGGAAGCGGGCGTGCCCCTCGTGGTGGACAACACCTTCGCGTCGCCCGCCCTGTGCAACCCCGCGGCCGTCGGCGCCGACTTCGTCGTGCACTCGGCCACGAAGTACATCGGGGGGCACCTCGACCTCATCGGGGGCGTCGTGTGCTGCAGCGAGGCGGGCCGGCGGGCCCTGCGGGCCACCGTCATCGACACCGGGGGCACCATGGCCCCCTTCGAGGCCTGGCTCTGTCTGCGGGGCCTCGCCACGCTGGCCCTGCGGATGGAGCGCCACTGCGCCTCGGCCCAGCGCCTGGCCGAGTTCCTGGAGGCCCACCCGAAGGTGGAGCGGGTCCACTACCCGGGTCTGCCCTCCCACCCGCACCACGCGGTGGCGAGGCGGCTGCTCCGGGGCTTCTCGGGGATGCTCGCCTTCGACGTGGCGGGTGGGGTGGAGGCGGGGAAGCGCTTCTGCGACGCGCTGGAGCTGGCCTGGGTGGCGGGGAGCCTGGGTGGCACGCTGACCCTCGTGAGCCACGCCGCCTCCACCACCCACCGGCAGATGGATGCTGCGGCCCGCCGGGCCGCGGGCATCGGCGACGGGCTCGTCCGGGTGTCCGTCGGGCTGGAGGACGTGGAGGACCTCGTGGAGGACTTCGCTCAGGCCCTGGAGAAGGCATGACCGGCGGAGGGCCGGGCGGGGCTCCGGGGAGGCCGGCGGGCCGGCGCCGGGTCGTGGTCCTCTTCGGCGGCCGCTCCGCCGAGCACGAGATCTCCTGTCTGTCGGCCCGGTCGGTCATGGGAGCCCTGGACCCCGAGCGCTACGCGGTGATCCCCGTCGGGATCACCCGGGAGGGGACCTGGCGACTCCTGCCTGGGCCGCCGGCGCCACCCTCCCCGGGGGAGCTGCCGTCGGTCCCCGTCGGCGAGGGCGCGGCGGTGCAGCTCGCCCGCGAGGCGGACTCCCGTGCCCTGGTGACCGACGGTGGGGGAAGGATCGAGGTCGATGTCGTCTTCCCCGTCCTCCACGGGCCCTACGGCGAGGACGGCACCGTCCAGGGCTTGCTCGAGCTGGCGGGGCTGCCCTACGTGGGGGCCGGCGTGTTGGCGTCGGCGGTGGGGATGGACAAGGCCGTGCAGAAGGTCCTGTTCCAGGCCGCCGGCCTCCCCGTCGCCCCCCACGTCGTGGTCCTCGAGCACGAGTGGGAGGAGGATCCCGAGGCGGTGGAGACGGCGGCGTCAGCCCTCGGCTATCCGGTGTTCACGAAGCCCGCCACCCTGGGCTCCTCCGTCGGGGTGGTGAAGGTTCGGGAGCCGGGGGGCCTGCGGGCCGCCCTGGAGGAGGCCTTCCGCTACGCCCGCAAGGCCCTCGTGGAGCGGGCCATGGAGGGGGCTCGCGAGATCGAGGTCTCGGTCCTCGGCAACGACGAGCCCGTGGCGAGCGTGGCCGGGGAGATCCGGCCCCGCCACGAGTTCTACTCCTACGAGGCCAAGTACCTGGACGAGGCGGGGGCCGAGCTGCTCGTGCCGGCCGACCTCCCCCCGGACCTCATGGAGGAGGCCCAGCGGATGGCCGTGGCCGCCTTCCGGGCCATCGACGCCGCCGGCATGGCCCGGGTGGACTTCTTCCTCGTGGGCGAGGAGCTGTTCGTGAACGAGATCAACACGATCCCCGGGTTCACCCAGATCTCCATGTACCCGAAGCTGTGGGAGGCCTCGGGGCTTTCCTACCCCGAGCTGGTGGACCGGCTGGTGGAGCTGGCCCTGGAGCGCTTCCAGCGGGAGCGCAAGAAGGCGACCGACGCCGGGCTCGGGGCGGGAGCTGGCGCCAGCCGGCGGCCACCCCGCCCGGGGGGCGCCGGCCCCGACCCCCGGGGACGACGAAGGCAGGCTCGCCGGCCCTGACCACCCCCCGGGGCTCCGGCGCCGGCTACAGGTGGACCACCGGACAGGTGAGGGTGCGCGTGATGCCGTCCACGGCCTGGATCTTGGCCACCACCAGCTTGCCCAGCTCGTCCACGTTCTTGGCCTCCGCGCGGACGATGACGTCAAAGGGACCCGTCACGTCCTCGGCCTCGGTGACCCCCTTGATCTCGCGGACCTCCCTGGCCACCTGCGCCGCTTTCCCGACCTCGGTCTGGATGAGGATGTAGGCCTGGACCACGGTCACCTCCTGTGGCTCGGGAGGCCATGCTAGCCACCCCCCGGGGACGCAGGCAAACGCCGGCCCCGGTCCCGGTCTTGATGGGGACGACGGCCACGGCCCGGGCCGGGAGGCCGTCCGGGCCCTGGAGGGCTTCGGGGCACCCGCTGCGTTGGTCCGGTCGATCCGCCGCTCCCCCAGGACCGGGAGGCCGAAGTTGACCGACGGCACACCGGCGATCCGCCCGACCCGGCGACCCCGGTGGCCGCGGGTGGCTCCCTGGCGCGTCGGGAGGCGGGGCATGGGGTCCCCCCCGGAGCGCTACGGGGTCTTGGGCGGCGCCGGCGACGTCTCCGGGGCGGGATAATCCCGTCATGCGGCGGCGGCACAGGACCGGCTTCCTGGAGGCCTTCCGCAGGATCCGGAAGCGGATGCCCCCGCCCGGGCGAGTGCTCCCGGACCGGCGTCGGAAGCTCGAGGAGGAACGGGCCCGCCGGGAGATGCGGGAGGGCCGGTGATCTTCGCGGACCGCGAGGAGGCGGGCGAGCGCCTGGCGGCGGCCCTGGTCCACCTGAAGGGGCAGGACGCCGTCGTGCTGGCCATCCCCCGGGGCGGGGTCATCGTCGGGGAGGTGGTGGCCCGGGCCCTGGGCCTGCCCCTGGACGTCGTGGTCCCCCGGAAGATCGGTGCCCCCGGCAACCCGGAGCTGGGGCTCGGGGCCATCGCGCCGGGGGTCCGGGTGCTGGACGAGTGGCTGGTGGAGCGCCTGAACGTCTCCCAGGAGTACCTGGAGCGCGAGATCGCGGCCGAGGAGCGGGAGATCGAGCGGCGGCTGGAGGCCTACCGGGCGGGGCGGCCCCCCCTGGAGCTTGGAGGGAAGGTGGCCCTCGTCGTGGACGACGGCGTGGCCACCGGGGGCACGGCGGTGGCGGCCCTGCGGTGGGCGCGGGACCAGGGGGCCTCCAGGGTGGTGCTGGGGGTGCCCGTGGCGCCGCCGGCCACCGTCGCCCGTCTGGCCGGCGAGGCCGATGAGGTCGTGGTCCTCGAGACCCCCGAGCCGTTCCTGGCCGTGGGCGAGTGGTACGAGCGCTTCGAGCAGACGAGCGACCGGGAGGTGGTGGAGGCCCTCGCCCGGGCGGCGGGAGCCCCCGGATGACGCCGGTCGAGGTCGGCCTGGCCGCGCTCCTGGCCCTGGCCGGCCTCCGGTCCCTGTGGCACTGGGGCCGGCGCCCCCTGGAGGGGGGCGACGCGGTGGACCTCGTCCTGTACGCCCTGCACCTGACGGCCCGGGTGGGCCTGTGGTTCGCCTTCGCCGGGCTGTTCGTCATCACCGCCCTCATCGGGGGCCGGGGCCGTGCCTTCACCGACGAGTTCGCCAGGGTGCGCTGGTACCTGATGGTGCCCGTCGTGCTGGCCACCCTGCAGTTCGTGACCGGCTACTTCCTGGGCCGCCGCCGGCCCGGCCAGCCGGGCGGCGCTACCCGACGGCCCGGATGATCTCGCCGGCGAGCCCGGGAAAGCCCTCCAGGTGGGCGCGGCGCTCGGCCTTGAACCGTTCCACCAGGGACCGGTACTCCTCGAGGCGCCCCTGCCGCTCGTAGAGGCGGCGGGGCTGCAGCAGCTCGAGGTCGTCGACGCCGGGCACGGCCTCGGCCACCTGGTAGCCGAAGTCCGGGTCGTCGGTCCAGCTGATCGTCCCCTCGGCGATGGCCTGCACGATGGCGGACGAGTGGGGGATCATGACCTTCTTCGAGCGCTCGTCGCCCTCCCGGCCGCCCACCCGTCCGGTGTTCAGCAGGAACACCTGGATGGGGTGGGAGTCGAGCAGCTCCAGGATGCGGTTGCCCTGGAGGCCGTGGGGGAGGGGGAAGAAGGGGTTCGTGCCCGGGATCCGGAGGAACTTGCCCTCCTCGGCCTTGCCCCCCGCCGAGGTGCCGGTGGTCTCGCCGAGCATGAAGTAGGCGGCGGCCTGGGTCCGGGAGAGGCGGGCGACGGCGGGGATGATGTTCTCGTTCCAGTTCAGGATCAGCAGGAAGTCCACGGGGCCCACCTCCCGGGCGTCCCGGAAGCGGCCCAGGGCATCCATCCCGAACACGGCGCGGCCGTTCTTCGTGTAGGAGGTCTCGAAGAAGTTCACCCGGCCGGCGTCGTCCTGGTAGACGTTCTCCAGGTAGGCGTCGGGCCGGGTGACCGCGTTGTAGATGTTGGGCTCGAACTGGGGGTCCAGGCTGAAGGTCTTGGCGAAGCAGCCGTTCTCGCTGCCGTAGACCTTGCCCCCCGGCATGAGGGCGACGAAGTCGTCCTGGACCGGCAACGAGTCGTTCTGGGTGGTGAAGGTGGTGGTGGTCTTGCCGGTCCCGGACAGGCCGATGATGAGGAAGACCCTCTCCCCCCGGGCCGCGGGGATGACCTTGCAGCCGGCGTGGAGGGCCAGGCCACCGCGCTCGTAGACGATGCGGTTCCACATCCTGAGGCCCCCCTTCTTGGACTCCCCGAAGTAGTCGGACCCCAGCACCCGGGTCACCCCGTGCTCGAGGTCGACGGCGATGCAGCGCTCGTCGGGGTAGCCGGGGGCGGAGAGGTTCGGGGTGTAGATGACCTGGACGTCGGGCTCGCCACCCGCCCTCGGGAAGTACAGGCGCTGCTGCATCCCGGCGATGTTGGCGTTGGCCTTCTCGATGGTGAGACGGGCGGGGGTGCGGAAGGCTGGGTCGTTGCCGATGTAGCCGTCCACCACCACGAGGTCCTGCTCGGCGAGGAAGGCCTCCTGCACCGCCGCGACCCGCTCGTACTCCTCCCGGGACATGGTCCGGTGGCCGAGGGCCGTCGCGGGGTCGTCGGTGACGATGTAGGTGCTGCCGGCGCTCCGCGCGGTGACCCGGGTCTGGACGTTCACGTTGCCGAACTCGGTGATCCGGCAGCTCGGCATCTCCTCGGTGAACCTCCGCAGCTCCGCCGCGGAGGGGTTGTCGTGCACGGTTCTCGCGGGGTGGGTCAGCACGGCGGTCTCCTCATGGTCCTTGGGGACGGAAACCTCCCCCGCCCTCCTGCTCGGTGAGAGAGGTTAGATTCTAGCCCAGGCCACCGGGGTCGTGCCCCGCGAGCCGGGAGGAGGGATGGACCTGCGCGAGGACCAGCTGGTGGAGGCCATCGCGGAGGTGCTGGCGGGGCCGGGGCCGGAGGTCCTGGTGGGCGTGGGCGACGACGCGGCGGTGGTGGCAGCCGCCGGCGGACCCCTGGTCCTCACCACCGACATGCTGGTGGAGGGCGTGCACTTCGACCGGGCCCTCATCTCCGCCCTCGACCTGGGCGCCAAGGCGGTCACCGCGGCCGTCTCCGACGTGGCCGCCATGGCCGCCAGCCCCCGGTACGCCCTGGCCTGCCTGGCCCTGCCCCCGGCCGCCGAGGCGTCCTGGGTGGTGGAGCTGTACCGGGGCATGCGCTCGGCCTGTGACCGGTACGGGCTCTGGCTGGTGGGGGGCGACCTGTCCAGAGCCGAGCGGGTGGTCCTGGCGGTGAGCGCGGTGGGTGAGGCGCCGCCCGGGGGCGGCCTGCTGCGCTCCGGCGCCAGGCCCGGCGACCGGATCGTCGTCACCGGGGCCCTCGGGGGGGCGGCCGGAGGGCTCCTCCTCGCCGGCCGGGCCGGAGGGGCGGAGGCGTCGGCGGCAGGCCGGGCCCTCCTCCAGGCCCACCGGCGGCCCTCGGCCCGGGTGGGGGAGGCCCGGGTCCTGGCCGGAGCCGGGGCCACGGCCATGATGGACGTCTCGGACGGCCTGGCCCTGGACCTCTGGCGGCTGTGTCGGGCCAGTGGCGTGGGGGCCCGGGTGGCGCTGGAGGCCGTGCCGGTGGCGGCACCCCTGCGGGAGCTGGCCCCGGTCCTGGCCGTCGACCCCCTCGAGCTCGCGCTGTCGGGGGGCGAGGACTACGAGCTCCTGGCCACCCTGCCGGCGGAGGCCGTGGAGCCAGCCCGGTCGGAGCTGGGAGAGCGGTTCGCCGTGCCCCTGGCGGAGGTCGGCGTCGTCGTCGAGGGGGAGGGCCTGGTGGCGGTGGACGCCGAGGGTGGGGAGGGGCCGCTGGAGCCGAGGGGGTGGGACCACTTTGGCGGGAACTGAGCGGGAGGGCCGGCCCCGGGCCCTCACCATAGCCGGGTCGGACTCGGGCGGGGGCGCCGGGATCCAGGCGGACCTGAAGACCTTCAGCGCCCTCGGCGTGTACGGCATGACGGCGCTCACCGCCGTGACGGTCCAGAACACCAAGGGCGTCTTCGGCTACGAGGAGCTCTCGCCGGGGACGGTCGCCGACCAGATCCGTGCTGTGGCCACCGACATCGGGGTGGACGCGGCGAAGACGGGCATGCTGGCCTCGGTGGCCATCGTGGAGGCCGTGGCCGAGGCGGTCAGCGAGACGGGGATCCCGAACCTGGTGGTGGACCCCGTCTTCATGTCCAAGCACGGCCACTCCCTGCTGGCCGAGGACGCCGTGGTCGCCCTTCGGTCCCGGATCCTCCCCCTGGCCAGCCTGGTCACCCCCAACCTCCACGAGGCCGCGGGCCTGGCCGGCTTCCGGGTGGACTCCCGCGATCTCATGGAGGAGGCGGCCCGCGCCATCGTCGCCATGGGCCCCGGGGCCGTGTTGGTGAAGGGCGGGCACCTGGAGGGCGGCCGGGCCGACGACCTCTTCTTCGACGGCGACCGCATGGAGTGGGTGGGGGCCGAGCGCATCGGCACCTCCCACACCCACGGGACAGGCTGCACCCTCTCCGCGGCCATCGCCGCCTACCTGGCCCGCGGCGACGAGCTGCTGGAGGCGGTGCGCAAGGGCAAGGCCTTCGTCACCGAGGCCATCCGCCACGCCCTGCCCCTGGGGGAGGGGATCGGCCCCGTGGACCAGCTGTGGGGAATCCCGCCGCCCGGGCCCGAAGGGGCTGGTGGGGCCGTCAGCGGGCGGCGGCGAGGGCCCGAGGCAGCGCGGTGAGGGGCGGGAAGTCCTCGCGTGGACCTCCGCGGGGACGACGCGCCACCGTCCCCGGTGTCCGCGGGTGGTCCCTCAGACGGCCCGGACGACCTTGCCCGCCTTGAGGCAGCTCGTGCAGACGTTCACGCGCTTCGGCGCGCCGTCCACGATGGCGCGGACGCGCTGCACGTTGGGGTTCCACCGGCGCTTGGTCCGGCGGTGGGAGTGGGAGACCCGCATCCCGAAGAAGGGACGCTTCCCGCAGATGTCGCACACGGCCGCCACGACGCCGGAGATCGTAGCAGGCGGCGCCGGCCGGCCGCCGTCAGAGCACCTTCTCGACCTCGGAGACCAGCGTGTCCCGGTCGATGGGGCCGAGCCAGGTGAACACCAGCTCCCCGCCGGCGTCGTAGATGAGGGTCACCGGCTGCCCGATGAGCCCCAGCCCGTCCCGGATCGCTCCCGTGGCGTCGAAGACGCTCGGGTAGGGCCAGCCGAACTCCGCGATGAAGGCCCGGGCCGAGGGCCGGGCGTCCAGGATGTCCACCCCCAGGAACTGCACCCGGTCGCCGAACCGGAGGGCGGCCTCCCGCAGGTGCGGCGCCTCGGCCCGGCAGGGGCCGCACCAGGAGGCCCAGACGTTCACGACCACGGGCGTGCCCCGGAGCTGTGCCAGCAGCTCCCGGTAGGTGGCCGGGTCGAAGGCGGGCAGGGCGTCGACCTCGGTGGGGAGAAGGGGGGCGGTGGTGGCGTTGAGGGCGCTCCCCCCGGAGGACCCTGCCTGCGTGGCCGTCCCGCCGCCGGACCCCGAGCCTCCGCGCCCGCCGGAGCAGGCGGCGCCGAGGAGGGCCACGGTCACGACGGCGACCAGGAGGCGTCCGCGGAGGAGCATCGTCTGCATGGTAGAACCCATACCGGATGGGAGGGATTCCCCGGTGGCGGTGACCCTCACGCTGGACTCCCCGGTCGCGGCGGTGGACCGGCGGGTCGCCAACCGGCGGATGGGCCTGAAGCACCAAGGCCCGCCGGCGGCGCAGGTCCTCGCTAAGTCCCTCGGCGTCCGCACCGTGCGGGAGCTGCTGGAGCACTATCCTCGCCGCTACATCGACCGCTCCCGGGTGGACCGGGTCGGCAGCCTGCGGGTGGGGCAGCAGGCGACGGTGATCGCGTGGGTGAGCGGGGTGAAGCGGCGCCGCACCTACCGCAGCCGTCAGGACCTGGTCACGGTCACCCTGTACGACCGCACGGGCTACCTGGAGCTGCCCTTCTTCAACCAGCCCTGGGCCGCGACCAAGTACCGCCCGGGCCAGGAGGTGGCGGCCTGGGGGACCGTGAGGAGGCGCTCGGGGCGCCTGCAGCTGCTGAACCACGAGGTGGAGATCCTCCGGGGCGAGGGGGCGGAGACCGTCCACACGGGCCGGATCACCCCGATCCACCCGGCCGCCGAGGGCGTCAGCACCCGGACCGTCCGGGAGCTGGTCTTCCGGGCCCTGGAGCGCCTGCCGCCCCTGCCGGACCCGTTGCCCGAGGAGGTCCTGCGGGCCGAGGGCCTACCCTCCCTCGACTGGGCCATCCGGCGCATCCACTTCCCCCAGGACGAGGAGGAGCTCAGCCGGGCCCGGGAGCGCCTGAAGTTCGACGAGCTGTTCCTCCTCGAGCTGGGGGTGGCCTTCCGCAAGCACCGGGTGGAGGCGGGACAGGTGGGCGTCGCCCACCGGGCCGAGGGGTCGCTCACCGGGGCGCTCCTTGCGTCCCTCCCCTTCGAGCTCACCGAGGCCCAGCGGCGGGCCGTGAAGGAGATCGCGGCGGCCATGGCCCGCCCCCGGCCCATGAACGTGCTCCTCCAGGGCGACGTCGGCTCGGGGAAGACCGTCGTGGCCCTCCACGCGTGCCTGGTGGCCATCCAGTCGGGGCACCAGGCGGCGGTGATGGCCCCCACCGAGGTCCTGGCCAGTCAGCACCTCAGGTCCATGACCGCGCTCCTCGCGCCCCTCGGCGCGCGGCCCTTCCTGGCTGGCGACGACGGCGGGCAGCCCTCGCTCCTCGATCCCGGGTCGGGGGCACGCCCCCCCCTCACCTACGCCCTCCTCACCGCCGCCGTCACCGGCCGGGACCGGGCGCGGGTGCTGGCGGGGATCGCCGACGGCCGGGTGGACCTGGTGGTGGGCACCCACGCCTTGGTCCAGGAGGGCGTGGGCTTCGCCGACCTCTCCCTCGCCGTCATCGACGAGCAGCACCGGTTCGGGGTCCACCAGCGGATGGCGCTGAAGGGCAAGGGGGCCTCCCCCGACGTCCTCATCATGACGGCGACCCCCATCCCCCGGACCCTGGCCCTCACCTACTACGGCGACCTCGACGTGGTGGTCCTGGACGAGCTGCCCGCCGGGCGCCAGCCCGTGGAGACCCGGGTGGCCCGCACCGCGCAGGAGCGGCGGGCCGCCTACGACCTGGTCCGGGCCGAGGTGGCCGCCGGGCGTCAGGCCTTCGTCGTCTGTGCCGCCATCGACGAGGCCAACCGCCTGGAGGTCCGGGCCGCCGAGGCCGAGGCGGAGCGCCTGGCCGCCGAGGTCTTCCCCGACCTGGCCGTCGACGTCCTCCACGGACGCATGCGCCCCGCGGAGAAGGATCGACGGATGGAGGCCTTCCGCGCCGGCCGCTCCCAGGTGCTCATCTCGACCACCGTGGTCGAGGTGGGCGTGGACGTCCCCAACGCCACGGTGATGCTGGTGGAGAACGCGGAGCGCTTCGGCCTGGCCCAGCTCCACCAGCTCCGCGGGCGGATCGGGCGTGGGGGCCACCGGGCGTACTGCGTGCTGTTCGACGAGGGGGGGCCGGGCAACCCCGAGGCCCGGGCCCGTCTGGAGGCCCTGGTGCGCACGGCCGACGGGTTCGAGCTGGCCGACGAGGACCTGCGGCTCCGGGGGGAGGGAACCCTGTTCGACGTGCGCCAGTCGGGGATGCCCGACCTGAAGCTGGCCCGGCTGGCCGAGGACCTGGACCTCGTGCGGCGGGCCCGGGCCCGGGCCTTCGCCGTGATCGCCGGGGACCCCACCCTGGCCCGGCATCCGGCCCTCCTGGCGGAGCTGCGGGCCCGGTTCGAGGGCTCCATCGACTGGCTGTTCCACTCCTAGGGCCGACGGGCCGTGGGGAAAGGCCGGGGGAGGCCGAGGGGGGATAATCGAGGCCGATGGCCGGGGGCGACGGAGGGCGCCGGGCGCCACGGGCGGGGGGCCCGAGGGACGGGCCCGAGGACGGCGCAGTGAGGCGACGGGCGGCCGGGCGCGGCAGGGGCGGGGGACCCGAGGGACGTGAGGGCGCGACGACGGCGGGGTGAGGCCCTCAGGGCCAGCGAGGAGGGATTCCGGCTCCTGGCCGAGGCCGCCATGGAGGGGATCCTGGTGCACCAGGAGGGCAGGGTGGCCATCGTGAACTCCGCCCTGGCCCGGATGCTCGGCTACGAGCCGGAGGAGCTGGTGGGCCGGGAGGTCTTCGACCTGCTCCCGCCCCAGTACCACCGGGAGGCCGCCGAGCGCATCCGCAGCCGGACCGAGGAGCCCTGGGACCTGGAGGGCCTGCGGAAGGACGGCAGCCGGTTCCCGGCCAGGCTCACCGCCCGCAACATCGTCTACCGGGGCCGGCCCGCCAGGGTGGTGGCGGTTCGCGACCTGAGCCGCGAGCGGGAGGCCCGGGAGGCCGTGCGGCGCCGGGAGGCCATCCTGGAGGCCGTGGCCACGGCGGCCCAGCAGTTCCTGGCCGCCTCCTCCTGGCAGGACGTGGTGGCCGAGGTCCTCGCCGGGCTGGGACAGGCCGGGGCCGTGAGCCGCGCCTACCTGTTCGAGAACCGGATCCTCCCCGACGGGCGGCTGGCCCGGTACGAGCGGCACGAGTGGGTGGCCCCCGGCGTGGACTCCGTCATCGGCCGCCCCGAGCACCAGGGCGTCCCCTACGGCGACGCCGACCTCGCGGCGATCCTGAGACGGCTGGGGCACCGGGAGGTGGTCCAGGTGGTGGCGGGCCGGCTCCCCGAGGCCTCCCGGGCCCACCTGGCACGGGAGGGCGTGCGGGCGGCCCTCATGGTCCCGGTGTTCGTCGGTGACGAGTGGTGGGGCTACCTGGGCTTCGACGACTGCGTCGCCGAGCGGGTCTGGTCGGCGGCGGAGGTGGAGGCCCTGCGGGCGGCGGCCGGGATCCTGGGGGCGGCCATCCGGCGGGAGCGGGCCGAGGCCGACCGCCAGGACGCCGAGGAGCGCTACCGGCGCCTGGTCGAGCGGATCCCGGCCGTCGTCTACGAGGCCGAGTTTGGTGAGGAGGGCCGGTGGCACTACGTGAGCCCCCAGATCGAGCCCCTCCTCGGCTTCGGCGTCGAGGAGTGGCTCGCCGACCCGGGGCTCTGGCTCCGGCGGGTCCACCCCGACGACCGGCCCCGGGTCCTGGCGGACGAGCGACTGGCCGCCGCCGGAGGGGCCCTCTCCTCCGAGTACCGCCTGCTGGCCCGGGACGGCCGGGAGGTGTGGGTGCGGGACGAGGCCGAGGTCGTCCGCGACGGGGCCGGCCGTCCGGTGCTGCTGCGCGGGCTCATGTACGACGTCACCGTGATGCGGCAGGTCCAGGAGCAGCTGCGGGAGAGCGAGGCCACCGTGCGGAGGCTGCTGGACCGGCTGGTCCGCGCCCAGGAGGAGGAGCGGGCCCGGGTGGCCCAGGACATCCACGACGACTCCATCCAGATCATGACGGCGGCGGCCCTGCGCATCGAGGCCGCCCGGCGGCGGCTCGGCCCGGGCGAGGAGGCCCGGGTCCTGGAGCGCCTCGAAGGGACGGTCAACGAGGCCATCCGGCGCCTCCGGCGGCTGCTGTTCGAGCTGCGGCCGAGGGCCCTGGACCAGGAGGGCCTGGCCGCGGCCCTCCGGCTGTACCTGGACCGCCTGGGAGAGGAGACCGGGATGGGCTGGGCGGTGGACAACCGCCTGGTCGAGGAGCCCAGCCCGGAGGTGCGGACCGTCCTGTACCGCATCGCCCAGGAGGCCCTCACGAACGTCCGCAAGCACGCCCGGGCCTCCCGGGTGGAGGTGCTCGTGGAGCAGCGCGACGGCGGCCTGTTGCTGCGGGTCCGGGACGACGGAGCGGGGTTCCGGGTGGGCGAGACGACGGATGCGCCCCACGGGCACCTGGGCCTCACCTCCATGCGGGAGCGGGCCGAGATGGCCGGCGGGTGGCTGCGGGTCGACTCGACCCCGGGCCTGGGGACCGTGGTGGAGGCGTGGGTCCCGGAGGCCCCGCCCGACACCGGGGGAGCGCAGGCCTGATCCGCCACGGGGGGAGCGGAGGCCCCGCCCGACGCCGGGGGAGCGCACGCCTGAGCCGCCGCGGGGGGGCCGCGGTCCGGCGGGGGCCGCCGTGCGGGTGATCGCCGGCACCGCCGGGGGCACCCGTCTGGTTGCCGTGCCGGCGGGGGTGCGGCCCCTGTCCGACCGGGCCCGGGAGGGACTGTTCTCGAGCCTGGGCCCGGCGGTGGGTGGGGCCCGGGTCCTGGACCTGTACGCCGGCACCGGGGCCCTGGGCATCGAGGCCCTCTCCCGGGGGGCGGCTGAGGCGCTGTTCGTGGACAGGAGCCCGGCGGCCCTGCGGGCCGTCCGGGAGAACCTGGCCCGGACCCGCCTGGGAGCCCGGGCCCGGGCGGTGCGGGCCGAGGTCCTGACCTTCCTGCGGCGGCGCGGCGAGCGCGGGTTCGACCTCTGCTTCCTGGACCCGCCCTATGACGTCGCCAACGGCGAGGTCGAGGCGGTCCTGGGTGCCCTGGCGAAAGGGTGGCTGGCGCCGGGGTTCACGGCCTGCCTGACCAGGTCAAAGCGGGCTCCCACGCCTGTCATTCCGGTAGACTGGCGCCTCGCGAAGCGTCTTTCGTACGGCGACACCGTGGTCCTCGTCCTCCGGGAGGCTTGAGTGGGCGCCAGTGCCATCTGTCCGGGGACCTTCGACCCCGTGACCAACGGTCACCTCGACATCATCGGTCGGGTCAGTCAGCGCTTCGACCGGGTGGTCGTGGCGGTCCTGGAGAACCCGGCCAAGGCGCCGCTGTTCGGCGTCGAGGAGCGGGTGGCCATGCTGAAGGAGGCCTGCGCCGACCTGCCGAACGTGGAGGTGGACTCCTTCTCGGGCCTCCTGGTGGAGTTCGCCCGGACGCGGGGGGCCCACGTCATCGTGAAGGGCCTGCGGGCGGTGTCGGACTTCGAGTACGAGATCCAGATGGCGCAGATGAACCTCCGCATCAGCGGCGGCGAGGTGGACACCCTGTTCATGCCCACCCACCCCAACTGGTCCTTCATCTCCTCCTCCCTGGTGAAGGAGGTCGCCAGCTTCGGCGGGGACGTGGGCGGTCTGGTCCCCCCGGCGGTCCAGGAGCGTCTGGCGGAGAAGCTGGGGAGGGGCTAGTGGACCTGGCCGGCCGCCTCCAGCACCTCGAGGAGCTGATCCGGGAGGCCAAGTCCATGCCGCTCTCCTCGTCGGCTCTGGTCAACCGGGAGGAGGTCCTGGAGCTGATCCGGGAGATGCGGGAGAGCCTGCCCGAGGAGATCAAGCAGGCCCGCTGGATCGTTCGGGACCGGGAGGAGCTGCTGGCCAAGGCCCGGGCCGAGGCCGACGGCATCCTCGCCCGGGCCCGGGAGGAGCAGCTCGAGCTGGCCTCCCGGGAGGCCGTGGTGGAGCGGGCCAGGCAGGAGGCCGAGCGGCTGCTCTCCGAGGCCGACGAAGAGGCCCGCCGGATCCGGCTGGAGGCGGAGGACTACATCGACGCCAAGCTCGCCCAGTTCGAGATCGCCCTGCAGCAGATCCAGGAGGAGGTCCACAAGGCCTCCCGGGCTCTGTCCCGCACCCTGGACAAGGTGGAGCTGGGGAGGGAGCGCCTGCGGGGCCCAGCGACTCCGGCCGAGCGGGAGTTCGGCGGGCGGGATCAGGAGGGCTGATGCGGCGGGTGGGCGTCCGCGACCTCCTCATGCACCCGGGCACGCGCAAGGCGGTCCGGGTGTCCGAGGCCGTGGAGGGGCTGCGGACAGAGCTGGCGGAGGTGCCGCCGGGGCGGCCGGTGGGCGTGGAGCTGCTCCTGGAGAGCGTGGTGGACGGGATTTTGGCCACGGGGGAGGTCCGGACCGTCCTCCGCCTGCGCTGCGCCCGGTGCCTGGCGGACTTCGAGGGGCTCCTGGAGGAGCGGGTCCAGGCGCTGTTCACCCGGTCCCCCGGCCCCGATGAGTACCGGCTCTCTCCTGAGGGGGACCTCGACCTGGAGCCGCTCGTCCGCGACACGGTGGTCCCGGCCATGCCCTTCTCGCCCCTGTGCCGCCCCCAGTGCCTGGGGCTGTGCGAGCGCTGCGGTGGCAACCGCAACCTGGGGGAGTGCGCCTGCCCCCCCGGCGACACCGACCCCCGCTGGGCGGGGCTCGAGCAGCTGAGCGAGGAGACCACGTAAGGAGGACCCCCGTGGCCGTACCGAAGAAGAAGCAGAGCCGGTCCCGGAGCCGGAAGCGGGCCGCCCACTGGCGGGCAGCGCCGCCCACCTACGCCGAGTGCCCCCAGTGCCACCGGCCGAAGCTGCCCCACCGGGTCTGCCCCAAGTGCGGGTTCTACGCCGGGCGCCAGGCCGTGGAGGTCGAGTGAGGGCGTGAGCGCCGCGGCCTCGGGAGGGGCTTCCCCGGGTGCGCTGGAACGCGCTCTGGGGGTCCGGTTCCGGGATCCCGGCCTGGGGGAGGCCGCCGTCACCCACCGCTCCTACGCCTTCGAGCAGGGGCTCCCCGTGACGAACGAGCGGCTGGAGTTCCTGGGGGACGCCGTCCTGGGCCTGGTCGTCACCGACCTCGCGTACCGGCGGTTCCCGGACCTCACCGAGGGGGACCTGGCCAAGCTCCGGGCGGCCATCGTCAACATGTCGGCCCTGGCCGATGTGGCCCGCTCCCTCGGCCTGGGCGACGTCCTGTTGCTCGGCAAGGGGGAGGAGCAGAGCGGCGGGCGGAACAAGAACAGCATCCTGGCCGACGCCCTGGAGGCCGTGCTCGGTGCCGTGTACCTCGACCGGGGCCTCCCGGCCGCCCGCCGGATCGTCGAGCGGCTCTTCTGGCCGCGGATGGTGGCCTACGTGCGGGGCGAGGGCGACCGGGACTACAAGACCATCCTGCAGGAGCTGGCGTCCCAGGGGTGGCACTCCCTGCCCGAGTACCGGCTGGAGGAGCGGGGTCCCGACCACGAGAAGGAGTTCACGGCCACCGTCTACGTGGGGGGCCGGCGGTGGGGGACGGGCCGGGGCCGCTCGAAGAAGGAGGCCGAGCAGGAGGCCGCGAGGGAGGCCTACCACCGGTTGGTCGGGGCGGAAGCCCTGGGGGAGGAGGGGTAGTGGAGCTCCCCGAGGTCGAGGTCCTGCGCCGGGACCTGGAGAAGGACGTCGTCGGGCGCAAGGTGGCCACGGCCGAGGTCCGTCCCACGAAGAACGCCATGCGCATCATCCGCCGCCACGCCCGGCGCAGGGACTTCACTTCCCGCCTGGAGGGGCGCAAGTTCACCCGGGCCGAGCGACGGGGCAAGTACGTCCTGCTCCACCTGGACTCCGGCGATGTCCTGGTCGTCCACTTCGGCATGAGCGGGAGGTTCCTGCGGGGGAACAAGCGGGTGCCCGTGGCCCAGCACACGCACGTGGTCATCACGTTCCAGCAGGGGGGCGACCTCCGGTTCGTGGACCCCCGGAGCTTCGGGGAGCTGTTCGTGGCCGGCCCCGACGAGGTGGGCAAGGTCCGGGAGCTCGACCACATCGCCATCGACCCCCTGGACCAGGTCTTCACCTGGCAGACCTTCCAGCGCCTTCTGGCGGAGCGGCGGGCGAAGCTGAAGCCCCTCCTCATGGACCAGGGCTTCATCTCGGGGCTCGGCAACATCTACTCCGACGAGGTGCTGTTCCAGGCCGGGCTCCGGCACGACCGGATGTCCGATTCCCTCTCCGCCCAGGAGGTGCGGCGGCTCTACCGGGCCATCCAGGAGGTCCTCCAGGAGGCCATCCGGTACCGGGGCACGACCCTGGAGGACGAGGCCTACGTGGACCTGTTCGGCAAGCCCGGGGAGTACCAGAGGGAGCTCAAGGTCTATGGCCGGGAGGGGCTGCCCTGCCGACGCTGCCGGACGGCGGTCCGGGCGGTGGCCATCGCCGGGCGGACGAGCTACTTCTGCCCCCAGTGCCAGAGCTGAGGGCGTCGTCTGGCCAAGGCTCGATTCCACGCTCGAGGCCGCACCGCGCTAGGCCCGGGAGTGCCTCCCCGGCCCGGTCCTCGGCGGCTCCCGGGCCCGAC
>CAYVCH010000006.1:0-25563 GCA_964449755.1 uncultured Actinomycetes bacterium | reverse complement strand
GCGGCGGCGCGACCGGCCTCGTCGACGAGCGCGATGTCCCGGTCGCCGTGCAGCCGAGCGGCGACGAACCGCCGCAGCCGGTCCTGCCACGGTGCGGACTCAGTCGCCCACGGCAGGGTCGCCTCGTCGCCCAGCAGGACGCGGACGGCGACCGCGGCCAGCGGGTCGGAGAGGGGGCGAAGGCCGATGTCGAGTTCCCAGCCCGACGCGAGCGCGAGTTCTTCGAGGTCGTCCGCTCGCGGAACCGCACCGGAGAGCAACCGGTACAACGTGGGTCGGCTGATGCCCGCACGGACGGCGAGCTCCTGGACGCTGGCTGCCCCAGCGTCCCGGAAGGACTCGAGTGCATCGGGGTAGCGCATGAGATCCAGTGTCTCACGATTGAGAATCGAACGCCAGACGTCTCACGATTGAGATTCGACGACCGGAAGACGTGGGACGGCGAGCCAGTCGCCGAACCCGGTGACGTCCTCCGCGTCCTCGATTGCCCGAGGCTCGCACAGGAACCCGAGCACGCTCGACCCGTCCGCGAGCTCGACCACGCCGATCGCCATCGGCGCCGCCAGCCCCGACACGAAGTCCGCGAACCCGGCGCGTGGGAACGCCCAGCGCTCGCCGACGATCGACGCGCCGTCGGCGTCCGACCGCCACACGCCCGGCTTCGGTGGGGTCGTCGCGAGCCGCGCCATCCGGTACGCCGGGGCGGTCGACACCGCACCGAGCAGCCGCGCACCCGACCGCGCGACCTCGTGATGCAGGGGCTGCCCGGTGCGGTGTGCCCCGAACACGACGAGGTCGACGTGGTCCGCGCCCCACAACGCCTCGGTGGGGCCGGCGTCCTCGGCGAGTCCGGTCCGCACGGCGAGGTCGGCGAGCGCCGGCACCCGGCGCACGGCCGAGAGCTGCGCTCCCTCGAGCTCCAGCAGGCTGCCCGCGGGGGGGAGGCGGCCGCCGCCCGCCGCCGGCGCCACGCGGAGGGGCAGGGCGAAGCGCTCCCAGGCGGGCAGCAGGTCCGGTTCGCCGGCGCCCGGCAGGAGGCCCAGGGCGAACCCCGTCTCCCCGATCATCTGCGCCTCCGGGGTCGGTACGCCGGGCCCCGCGGGGAAGGGCCGGGTGGCGAGGTGCCGCCGGCTGATCGTCCCCACGCACCGCAGGAGCGTGACGGCGAGCCGGTCGCCGAGCACCTCGTACTCCACCACGCCCTCCGCCAGGACGGCCATGCCCCCCGCCAGGACGACCCCCCGGGCCGGCCAGGTGCGGGAGGGCGCCTCCACCTCCCCCCCCTCGGAGACGAGGGGGCGGGCCACGAGCTCGAAGGGGGAGCCCGCCACCGAGCCCCGGGCCTCGGCGGGGAGCCCGACCACCAGCCGGAGGCGGTGGTCGGGGCGGGCGTTGGCCACCACCCCCTCCAGGCCGAGGAAGGGCTCCCCCGGGCGCCGCCACGCCCGGAGCCGCACCCGGAGGCGGTCGTCGAAGACGGCCTCGGCCTCCCCCGGGCCGGGGCCCAGGGTCCAGCGGGGTGACGCGGCGGTCTGGCTCTCCCCGGAGGGGCAGAAGTTGTAGAGGTCCCCGACGTCGGCCTCGTCCTCGAGGGCGAGGGGAACGCCGTCGGCGTGGAGCCCGGCGCCCTCCAGCCGCAGGGGCACCGGCTCCTCCGGGCGGGGCCGCGCCCGGCCCGGCGGCTCCACGCGCCAGCCGAGCCCCGGCACTCCCTCCCGTTCGAAGGGGGAGGGGTTGAACCGGAGGACGCCGGCGGGGGCGACCTGGCTCCCCAGGGCGGCCAGGGCTCGGGCCACGACGGCCTCGCCGATGGCCCGGGCCTCGGCGTGGCGGGCGTCGACGTCCCGGGCGACCCGGTCGTGGGAGCAGCCACAGGCGGAGTCGTGGGCGCCGTTCCACAGGAGCAGCGTCCAGGCCCGGTCCAGCTCCTCCGCCGGCCAGGGGACGCCCGGCACCAGGGCCGCCAGGGGTTCGGCGTAGCGCTCGAGGAGCGCCTCGACCCGAGCCCGCTCCCGCTTCTGGTGGATGCGGGTGGAGTAGACCCCGGTCAGCAGGTGGGCCCGGGCGGCCGAGCGCAGCTCGCCGCGCCAGGCCGGCAGGCGGGGTGGGGGGTCGGCGGCCAGGTGGTCTTCGAGGGAGCCGACCCGCAGCTCCACGTCGGGGAGGTGGGCCCGGGCCTCCTCCACCTTGCGGGGCAGCTCGGGGTCGGGGCCCGCGTGGTCCGACCCCACCATCACGAGGATCCGCCGGTCGGCGAGGAGCGGAGCCAGGCGGGTCGCCGTGTCGCGGAGGAGCGCCGCCAGCTCGCGGCCGTCGCGGGTCTCGGGAACCTGCCAGCCCAGGGCGTAACCGAAGGCGAGGTACTCGGCGAGGACGCGGCTGCCGTCGGGGGCCTCCCACCAGAAGGCGGTCCGGTCCACGGCCCGGGGCACCCCCCGCCAGACCACCGCCCGCTGGATGCCGAAGGCGCGCAGGAGCTGGGGCATCTGTCCGATGTGGCCGAACTGGTCCGGCAGGTACCCCACGCGGAGGGCCCCTCCGAGCTCGTCGCCCCGGCGCAGCCCGCGCTCCAGGTTCCGCAGGAGGGACTCGCCGGAGACCAGGAACTCGTCCATCTGGGTGACCCAGGGGCCCAGGGAGAGTCGGCCGGCGGCGGCGTGCCGCCGCAGGTCCGCCTCGCGTTCCGGCCGGACGGCCAGGTAGTCGTCGGCCACGGCGGTCTGCCCGTCGAGGTGGAAGTGGGGGAAGCCCGCGTCGGCTAGGTCCAGCAGGGCGTCCATCATCGCCACCAGCCGTTCGCGGAAGCGGTCGAAGGGCTCGTACCACTCCCGGTCCCAGTGGGTGTGGGGGACGAGGGTGATCCGGAGCCCTGCCACGCTAGCGGCCGAAGCGGGCCAGCAGGCGAAAGCGGCGTGGGGGGCGGGCCGAGGGCTCGGCGGGCTCCCGCGGGGCCGCCGTCGCCCGGCCCGCCGGGGGCTCGGCGGCGTCCCGGGTGAGCTCGGTGTCGAGGACCTCGTGACGGGTCACGTAGGTCGAGACCGTGGCCTGGATGATGGCCGCCGCGGGCAGCGCCAGAAAGGCTCCCACCACCCCCGACAGGCTCGCCCCGGCCAGGGCGGCGAAGAAGGCCACGGCGGGGTGGAGCCGCATGGTCCGGGCGGTGATCCGGGGCGCGAGCAGGTAGTTCTCGAGCTGCTGGTAGCCGAAGACGTAGGCCAGGAAGATGGCGGCCGACCAAGGGTTGGACAGGAGCGCGACGAGCAGGGGCACGGCGGCGGCGATGTAGGTGCCGATGACCGGGATGAACTGGGACACGAGCCCCAGCCACAGGGCCAGGGGCACGGCGAAGGGCACCCGCAGGACCGACAGGACGACGAAGGCGGCGAGGGCCGAGATGACGGCGAGCAGGAGGCGCGAGTACAGAAAGCCGCCGGTCTTGTCGATGGCGAGCTCCCAGACGGCCAGGACCTCCCGCTGCCGCCTGGGTGGGAGGAGGGAGCAGACGGCGCGGCGCACGCGGGGCCCGTCGGCCACCAGGTAGAAGGCGAACAGCCCGATGGTGAGGAGCTGGAAGAGCAGCCCCAGCAGGAGCGCCCCCACCGACGCGATGTTCGCGGCGATCCGCCCCACCGCCTCCTCGGCGCTGCCGACCTGGCGCAGGATCCGCTCCCCCGTGAGCTCGAAGCCCAACCACCGCTCGGTGTAGATGCTCACCCGGTCGAGCCACCGGGGGACCTGGGTGACCAGCTCCCGCACCTGGTCCACCACCAGGGGGACCATGAGGCCGACCATGGCCAGGAACAGGAAGGCCAGGCCGAAGAGCACGAGGCCCGTGGCGAGCCCCCGCCGCCAGCCCCGCCGGGCCAGCCAGTTCACTGCGGGCTCCAGGGCGAAGGACAGGAACAGCGCGATGAGGAGCCAGAGGATGAGGTGCTGGATCCTGCGGAGCAGGGCGAAGGCGGCGTACGCGCCGAAGGCCGAGACGACGGCGAGGAGGGCGGCCCGGGGCAGCCACGGCGGCATCCGGGAGGACTCCCGGCCCGGCGGCCCGGAGGGCGCCGGCCGGGTCCCACCCGGGGAGCTGTCCTGGAAGGTCGCCACGCCTCGCTCCTTCTGCCGCCTCGGGTGAGGGTAGCCCGCGGCGGGGGCTCCTGCCAGCGGGTCCCGTAGCATGGTGGGGTGGCGAGGAGGGAGGCCCGGGGGAAGACGGGGAGGCCGGGGAGGGCCCGGGCGAAGCCGAACCGGCCCCGGGACGAGCTGGGGCGGCCGCTGCCGTGGGACGCCGAGGACCGCCTCCACCTGGAGGACTTCGACGGGCTGCCCCTGGAGGAGAACCACCGCCTGGCCCGGGCCCACTTCCGGGCCGGTCGGTACTTCCCGGCCCACGAGGCCTGGGAGACGGCCTGGAAGCAGGCCCGGGGCAGCGAGGAGGCCGAGTTCTTCAAGGGGCTCTCGCAGCTCGGGGCGGGCTACGTCCACCTGCTGCGCGGGAACCGCCACGGTGCCGTGACGCTCCTGCGTCGGGCGGCCGCCCGGATCCGCCGCTACCCCCCGGGCCACCGGGGGGTGGACACGGCGGCCGTGGCGGCGGCCGCCGAGGCCCACGCCGACGCCATCGCCGGTGGGGGGATCGAGCCGGGCTCCGAGGCCCGGTTCGAACCGCCGCCGGTGTGAGCCGGCGTCGCCGAGTTGACTGTTCCCCCGCCGGCGGCCACCATGGCACCGCACGTGAGCGGGGAGACCGTGGAGTTCGAGTGGAAGGGCCGGGCCGGTCCCTTCACCCTCGTCGTCAGGCCGGGGGTGTTCAGTCCCACCCACACCAGCCAGACCCTGGCCGGAGAGCGTGGCGAGCACGTCGATGACGTCCCGACGACGTCGTCATCGACGTGGGCTGCGGGACCGGCGTCCTCTCCTTCGTCGCGGCGCGCCTGGGGGCCAGGCGGGTCGTCGGGTGCGACCTGTCCCCGGCGGCGGTGGAGACGGCCCGCGAGAACGCCCGCCGGCTGGACCTGGCGGGGGTGATCGAGTTCCGTCAGGGCAACCTGCTGGAGCCCGTCCGCGACGTGCGGGCCACCGTCCTCATCGGCGACGTGTCCGGGGTCCCCGACGAGATCGCCGAGCTGTCGGGGTGGTTCCCCGAGGGGCGGGCCGGGGGGCCCACGGGGGCGGAGCTCCCGGTGGCCATGATCGAGAGCATCGGCGACACCCTGACCCGCAGCGGCCGCCTCTACCTCCCCACCGGCACCATCCAGAACGAGGTCCGCGTGATCGAGGCGGCCCGCAGGGTCTTCGGCGAGCGCAACATGGAGCCCCTCCTCGAGCGCTACTTTCCCCTGCCGGACCTGGTGGCCAAGTCCCAGGCCGTGGCCAGGATGATCAAGGAGGGGCTGCTGAACCTGCAGCGCCGGGGCAGCCGCCTGCTGTGGCGCCTGCGCATCTGGCGCTGCGTCCGCGCCTGAGCTACTCGGGGGGGACGGCGGCCACCGCCTCCACCCGGTACCCGGCCCGGCGGAGGCGCTCGCCGCCCCCGCGGTCGATGGCCAGGACGATGACCTCGATGCGGCCCCCCTCGGCCTCCAGGGCCCGGGCGGCCCGAAGCACCTGCCCGCCGGTGGTCGCGACGTCCTCGACGAGGGCGTAGCGGGCGCCCGGCGGGGCCCGGCCCTCCACCAGGGTCCGGGTCCCGTAGGGCTTCCGCTCCTTCCGCACCACGGCCACGGGGAGGCCCGTCTGGAGCGCCACGGCGGCGACGAGGAGCATGGCGGCTCCCTCGGGCGCCGCGAGGTGGGTCGTCCCCGGGGGGAGGCGGCCGGCCACGGCTTCGGCCAGCTCCCGCAGGAGGCCGGGGTCGGCGAGGAAGCGGAACTTGTCGAAGTAGACGGAGGTTCGCCGGCCGGAGGACAGGAGGAAGTCGCCGTGCAGCTCGGAGGCGGCGATGAGGCGGGCGGCGAGGTCCTCGGCCACGGCCGGTAGCATAGGCAGGCCATGGGGCTGTTCCGGGCCCTGCGCCCCCTGTTGTTCTCGCTCCCCCCCGAGGCCGGGCACCGCCTGGCCCTGGGCGCGCTCTCGTTGCCGCTGCCCTGGGAGCGAGTGGGGGGGGCGGTGGACGACCCCCGCCTGCGGGTCCGGGTGGCCGGCCTCGAGCTGCGGAACCCCCTGGGCCTGGCCGCCGGCTTCGACAAGGGGTGCCGCCACCTGGACGCGCTGGGCCGCCTGGGCTTCGGCTACGTCGTGGGCGGCAGCCTGACCCGGCTGCCCCGCCGGGGGAACCCGAGGCCCCGGGTGGTCCGCCACCGGGACTCCCTGGTGAACGCCATGGGCCTGCCGAACCCGGGGGCGGCGGCGGCCGCGGAGCGCCTGCTGTCCCAGCGGCCCACGGTCTGTCGGTGGGTGAGCCTGGCCGACGAGGACCTGGCCGAGGTCCTCGCCGCCCACCGGATGGTCGAGCCCCTGGTGGACGCGGTGGAGCTGAACGCGAGCTGCCCCAACGTCCCCTGGGGGCGCGACCGCGACGCCGAGGCCCACCTGCGCCTGCTCCTCCGGGAGCTCACCCGCCGCCGGACCAGGCCGGTGTTCGTGAAGCTCCCCCCCTTCCGGACGGCGGCCGAGCGGGAGGCCGTCCTCGCCCTGGCCGGGGTGGCCCAGGAGGAGGGGGCCGACGGGCTCACCTGCTCCAACACCCGGCCGGTGGCCGAGCCCCGGCTGGCCGCCGGGGCCGGCGGGCTCTCGGGGCGGGCCCTGTCGGCGGACACGCCGCGCATCGTCGAGGAGGTGCGGCGGGCGACGGGGGGGACCCTCCCTATCCACGCCTGCGGGGGCATCTTCACCCCCGAGGACGCCCTGGCCTGCCTCGACGCGGGGGCCTCCACCCTCCAGCTCTACACCGGGCTGGTCTTCGAGGGACCCCGGGTCGTGGAGAGGATCCTCCGGGGGGTCCTGGGGGGGCTGGAGGCCCGGGGGAGGCCCCCGGCCGGGTTCGCCGGATCGGCGTAAGCCCGGCCCCGTCTCGCGCCGGACGGTTGTCTTGTCACCGTGGCCGGGACGCCGCATCATGGGCCGGCTGTCGTTGGGGGGCATCCCGTGTCCGCGGTCCAACCGTCCACGCGCGCCGAGGAGCGACGGGCGCCGGAGGGGCGCCGGGTGGCGGTGCGCCTCGAGGGGGTCGTCAAGCGCTTCGGGGACGTCGTGGCCGTGGACGGGGTCGACCTCGAGGTGGGGGAGGGGGAGTTCTTCTCGCTGCTGGGACCCTCGGGCTCGGGCAAGACCACCTGCCTGCGCCTCATCGCCGGGTTCGAGGCCCCCACGGCGGGCCGCATTCACCTGGCCGGCCGGGACGTCACCGACCTGGCCCCCTACGAGCGGGACGTGAACACGGTCTTCCAGGACTACGCCCTGTTCCCCCACATGACGGTGGAGGAGAACGTCGAGTACGGGCTGAAGGTGAAGAAGGTTCCCCGGGAGGAGCGGCGGCGGCGGGTGGCGGAGGCCCTGGCCATGGTTCGCCTGGAGGGGTTCGGCCCCCGCAAGCCGTCCCAGCTCTCCGGGGGACAGCGCCAGCGGGTGGCCCTGGCCCGGGCCCTGGTCAACCGCCCCCAGGTCCTGCTCCTGGATGAGCCCCTCGGGGCCCTCGACCTCAAGCTCCGCCAGGCCATGCAGATCGAGCTCAAGAACATCCAGCAGCAGGTGGGCCTCACCTTCGTCTACGTCACCCACGACCAGGAGGAGGCCCTCACGATGAGCGACCGCCTGGCGGTCCTCTCCGCCGGCCGCATCGAGCAGGTGGGGACCCCGGCGGAGGTCTACGAGCGGCCGGCCACGGCCTTCGTGGCCGGCTTCGTCGGCGTGTCCAACGTCCTGTCGGGGCAGGCGGCCAGGGTCGTGGCCGGCACCGCAGAGGCCTTCACGATCCGGCCAGAGAAGATCCGCCTGGTGGACCCGGACCACCCGCCGGCCAGCGGGGAGTGCTCGGCCACCGGGCACGTCCGGGAGGTGGTCTACCTGGGTGCGCTGACTCGCTACATCGTGTCGCTGGACGTCGGCGGGGAGCTGGTGGTGGTCCAACAGAACCTGGCCACCTCCTCCACCGAGGCGTTGCAGGTGCGTGGTCGGGCGGTGCGCCTGGTGTGGGACCGCGAGCACAACCGCCCCGTCGAGGAGTCGGAGGGGCCGACCGTCGGCCCGGAGGAGGGGGCAGCATGAGCGAGCGACGAACGCGTCTGGCGGCGCTGGTAGCGCTGGCGGCCCTGGTCGGAGCCGCCTGCGCCCGGGGTGGGGGACCCGCGGCGCCGGAGAGCCCGGCCGGCGGGATGCTCACCGAGATCGGGCCGGGTGAGGGCCAGGTGAACATCATCGCCTGGCCGGGGTACATCGAGGACGGGTCCACGGACCCCAACTACGACTGGGTCACCCAGTTCGAGGCGGACACCGGCTGCCAGGTGAACGTGAAGCAGGCGAACACCTCGGACGAGATGGTGGCCCTCATGCAGGAGGGCTCGGGCCAGTTCGACCTGGTGACGGCCTCGGGCGACGCGAGCCTGCGCCTGGTCTACGGCAACACCGTCCAGCCCATCAACATCGACCTCATCGAGGGCTGGGACACCATCGACCCCCGGCTCCAGGACGGCCCGTGGTACGCCGTGGACAAGGACGGCGACGGGCAGATCGAGCGGTACGGGGTGCCCTACCAGTGGGGTTCCGACGTCCTCATGTACAACACCGAGGTCTTCGGGGACCAGCCCCCCACGAGCTGGAACGTCGTCTTCGAGGAGATGACGCTGCCCGACGGCAAGAGCAACCGGGGCCGCATCGAGGCCTACGACGGGCCCATCGCCCTGGCCTCGGTGGCCCTGTACGTCCGCTCCATCCGGCCGGAGCTCGGGATCGAGGACCCCTACGCCCTGAACCGCAAGCAGTTCGAGGCGGTCCTCGACGTGGCCCGGCAGCAGCGGGACCTGGTGTTCCGCTACTGGCACGACGCCTTCGTCCAGATGGACGACTTCAAGAAGGAGGGGGTCGTCGCCAGCACCTCCTGGCCGTTCCAGGTGAACTGGCTCAAGTTCTTCGAGGAGCAGCCCATCGACAGCGTGATCCCGCGGGAGGGCGCCACGGGCTGGGCCGACACGACGATGATGCACGTGGACGCCCCCCACCCGAACTGCGCGTACCGGTGGCTGAACTGGTCCCTCAACCCGAAGCTCCAGGGGGACCTGGCGGCCTGGTTCGGCTCGGTGCCGGTGGTCCCCTCGGCCTGCGAGGGCAACGAGCTCCTCGGCCCCGAGGGCTGCAAGATCAACGGCATCGACAACTTCGACAAGATCTACTTCTGGAAGACGCCCCAGGCCAACTGCTTCGACACCGACCCGGCCACCGAGTGCGTCCCGTACTTCGAGTGGGTCACGAACTACGTCGCGGTGATCGGTGGCCGCTGACCCGGCGGCACGATGGCGGGCGGGGCCCCACGGGGCCCCGCCCCGCCGCCGTGGGCACGCACCGCGGGGGGCGGGGATGGCGGTAGGCGTCGAGGCGGAGGCGGCCCCCTCCCTGACCCGCCGGGTGTCGGCCTTCTGGTTCCGGCGGCCCCGCCTGAAGCTCGTCGCGCTGCTCCTGCCGGGCCTGGCCTGGCTGGGCGTCGTCTACCTGGGGTCCCTGGGGGCCCTGGTGGTGAACGGGTTCTGGCGGCTGGAGGAGTTCACCGGCCTGGTGGTGCGGGAGTTCACCCTGGACACCTACGCGCTGCTCCTCACGCCAGCCCACCGCGACATCATCGTCCGCACGGCGGTCATGGCCTCGGCGGTCACGCTGGCCTGCGCGGCGGTCGCCTTCCCCCTCGCCTACTACATGGCCCGCTACGCCTCGTCCCGGATGCGGACGGTCCTGTACCTCGGCGTCCTCATGCCCCTGTGGTCGAGCTACCTGGTGCGCGTCCTCGCCTGGAAGCTCATCCTGGCTCGGGAGGGGATCTTCGCCTGGTTCGTCGACCGCCTCCAGCTCGACGGGATCCTCGCGTTCCTCCTGGGGCTGCCGGGGGTCGGCGGTCCCTCCCTCTCCACGTCGGACCTGGGGCGGTTCGTCGTCTTCGTCTACACGTGGCTGCCCTACATGGTCCTGCCCGTCCACGCGGCCCTGGAGCGGGTGCCCGTCTCCTACTTGGAGGCCTCGGGAGACCTGGGGGCTCGGCCCTGGACGACCTTCCGGCGGATCGTGTTCCCCCTCGCGTTCCCCGGGCTCGTGGCGGGCTCGATCTTCACCTTCTCCCTCACCCTCGGTGACTTCATCATCCCCACGATCATCGGGGATTCCACCTTCTTCATCGGGGCCCGGGTGTGGCTCGCCACGGGCACCGAGAGCAACCTGCCCCTCGGGGCGGCCTTCTCGACCGTCCCCATGGTGATCATGGTGCTGTACCTCCTCGGGGCCCGCCGGGCCGGCGCCTTCGAGGCCCTCTAGCCATGACCGGGAACCGGGGAGCGGGGATCGGGCTCCGGGCGGCCGCCGCCGCCGTCATGCTCTTCCTGTACTTCCCCCTGGCCGTCATCTTCCTCTACGCGTTCACCGTGGAGACCTCGGGGTTCACGTTCCCCCCGCCGGGGCTCACCACCGCCTGGTTCGGGGTGACCTGGCGGGATCCCGAGATGTGGCGGGCCATGCGGCTGTCCATCGTGGTCGGGGCCGCCGCCACCGGCGTCGCCATTGTTCTCGGGAGTCTTCTGGCCGCCGCCGTCTACCGCCGGCGCTTTCCCGGCCGAGAGGCCGTGTCGTTCCTCGTGGTCCTGCCCATCGCCCTCCCGGGGATCGTGACGGGCATCGCCCTGCGCTCGTCGATGGACCTGGCCGGCGTGACCTTCAGCACGTGGACCATCGTGGCCGGCCACGCCACCTTCACCATCGTGGTGGTCTACAACAACGTCCTCGCCCGGTTCCGGCGGCTGTCGCCCTCCCTGGTGGAGGCGTCCATGGACCTGGGCGCGTCGGGCCTGCAGACCTTCCGCTACGTCATCCTGCCGAACCTGGCCACGGCCCTCCTGGCCGGCGGGCTGCTGTCCTTCGCCCTGTCCTTCGACGAGATCGTGGTCACGACCTTCACCGCCGGGCAGCAGCTCACCCTGCCCCTCTGGATCTTCCAGGCCCTCTTCCGGCCCCGGGCCCAGCCGGTGACGAACGTCGTCGCCATCATGATGGTGGCCATCACCGCCGTCCCCCTGCTCCTGGCGCAGCGTCTGGCCCGGGAGGCCGGCGGGCTCACGGGGTCCCGCTGAGGCCAGGCTAGAGGTACTGGCCGCGGGGCTCGGGGCGCTCCGGCTCCGGCGGCCGGCCCCCAGGCAGGCCCCGCCGGCGCAGCTCCTCGAACTGGGCCCGGGCGGCCATCTGCTGGGCCCACAGGGCGGCCTGGATGCCGTGGAAGAGCCCCTCCAGCCACCCCACCAGCTGAGCCTGGGCCACCCGGATCTCCGACTCCGAGGGCACGCCCTCGATGGGCGGCGCCAGGGCGGCCAGCTCTTCCTGGAGGTCCTCGGAGAGCACCTCCCGCAGCTCCGTCACGGACCGCTCGTAGATCTGCCGGAGGCGGATGCGCCCGGCCTCGTCCAGGGACGCCTGGCGGGTCTCCTCGAGCAGCTCACGGACCATGCTCGCGATGCGCAGGAGCTTGGCGGGCTCGGTGATGGTCTCGTGGGGCGCCGCCCGCTCGTCGGGCCGAACCGGCGCCCCCGGCGCCTGCGCTACCGGCCCCGCCGTCTGGGCCAGCCGTTCCGCGTCTCGTCCGTCCATGCCGTCACCACGTTACCCGCTGCGTGCCCGTCGGTCACGTCCCAGGCGGAGGAGGAGGAGGGCCTCGGCCAGGGTCGCCCGTTCGACCTCCGCCAGATCCACGCTCTCGTCCTGGGCGTGGATGTTGGAGCGGTCGTCCATGGCCCCCATCACGAGGACCTCCGCCCCGGGGAAGGCCCCGGCCAGGGCCGGGACGATGGGGATCGAGCCGCCGCTGCCCATCTCCGCCACGGGGCGGCCGTAGGCCTCCTCCAGGGCCTCCCGGGCAGCCCGGTGGGCGGGGCCGCCGCTCGCGGCCGCGAAGCCAGAGCCGGCGTCACCCCGGGACACGCGCACCCGGGCGCCCCAGGGAGCCGCCGCCTCCAGGTGTCGGGCGAGGAGGTCGAGGGCCCGGTGGGGGTCCTCCCCGGGAGGGACGCGGAGGCTCACCTTGGCCCTGGCGCGGTCCACGAGGATGTTCCGGGCCCCCCGGACGGGCGGGGCGTCGAGGCCGATGACGTTCACCGAGGGCCGCGTCCAGAGGCGCTCCTCCAGCCTGCCCCGGCCGACGAGCTGGACGCCGGGCAGGAGGCGGGCCTCGGCCCGGAAGGCCTCCGCCGGGTACTCCGAGCCCTCCCAGGGGAAGGACCGGAGCCCCGCCACGGCGACGCTGCCGTCCGCGTCCTGCAGGGTGGCGAGGATCCGGACCAGGGCCATGAGGGCGTCGGGAGCGGCCCCGCCGTAGGCCCCGCTGTGGACGGGGGCCTCGAGCGTCTCGACCTCGACGGTGCAGTCCACCACGCCCCGCAGGGTCGTCGTGAGGGTGGGCTCGCCGGTGCGCCAGTTGCCGCTGTCGGCCACGACGATGACGTCGGCGGCGAGCAGGCCCGGCCGGTCGTGCACCAGGCGGGGGAGGTTGTCGGTGGTGGCCTCCTCCTCCCCCTCGACGATGACCTTGACGCCCACGGGCGGACGGCCGCCGAAGGCCCGGAGGGCCGCGGCGTGGATCACCACGCCGGACTTGTCGTCGGCGGCGCCGCGCCCGTAGAGGCGGCCGTCCCGGAGGCTCGGCTCGAAGGGTGGCGTCGTCCACAGCTCCTCGGGCCCGGCGGGCTGGACGTCGTGGTGGGCGTACAGGAGCACCGTGGGCGCGCCCCCGGGGGCGGGCAGCTCCCCGAAGACGGCCGGGTGGCCGCCCGGGACCTCGAGGAGGCCGACGCTCGGCAGACCGGCGGCCTCCAGGATCTCGGCGGTGACCTCGGCGGACCGGCGCACGGGGGCCGGGTCGAACCCCTCCAGGGCCACCGAGGGGATCCGCACGAGGCGCTCGAGCTCCCCCCGGACCCGGCCGGCGTCGGCCCGGACGGCCTCCCGCAGTGCCTCGTCCTCGCCCACGGAGCCGAACGATACCGCTACGGCGGGCCGGCGCCACGGACGGGACGGGAGTCCCGCGGGCGGAGGGACGAGGGTCCCGTGCCCACCGGCGACGCGCCGGTCAGCCTTCCAGGCGGAGGGCGAGGTGAAGGTACGGTCGCTGTGCCGCCGGGAGGTGCTCTCGGCCGGCCCCGGCGAGACCCTCGCCGAGGCGGCGAGCCGGATGCAGTACGACGAGGTGGGGGCGCTGGTGGTGCTGGACGGCGGGACCCTCGTGGGGATCATCACCGAGCGCGACCTCGTGCGCGCCATGGCCGACGGCGTGGACCCGGCCGACACCCCCGTGGCCAGCTACATGACCCCCGACCCGGTCACCATCGACCTCGACGCCGACGCGGCCGAGGCCGCCGAGGCCATGGTCGGGGTGGGAGCGCGGCACCTCCCGGTGGTGGAGGCCGGCCGGGTGGTCGGGATGATCTCCGCCCGGGACCTGATCGAGCTGGGGGCCCGGAGGGTGAGGCGACCCGGCTAGGCCTGGGGCGAGCCGGGGGTCATCCGCCAGTCGTAGGGGCTCACGTAGGTGGTGAGGGCCTGCATGTAGTTGGCCCGCTCGAAGGCCACGGGGTCGGCGGTCCGGGCATGGCTCATGCTCCCCTTCATCTGCTCCACCGACTCGTACTCGTGGTCCTCGAGCCACCGCCGGACGCCCTCGAGCACGGCCCCCAGGTGCTCCGGGCCGTGCTTGAACAGGGCCGAGGCCATCATCACCACGTCGGCGCCGACGAGGAGCAGCTTCACGACGTCCTCGGCCGTGTGGACGCCGGAGGTGGCGGCCAGCGAGACGGGCACCCGGTCGCGGAGGATGGCGATCCAGCGGAGGGGGAGCCGTAGCTCGTCCCGGGTGGACAGGTGCAGGGAGGGGTCCACGGACAGGGTCTCCAGGTCGATGTCGGGCTGGAGGAACCGGTTGAACAGGACGAGCCCGTCGGCCCCCGCGTGGGCCAGGCGCCGGGCCAGGTTCGCCAGGGAGCTGAAGAAGGGGCCGATCTTCACGGCCAGGGGGATGCGCACGGCCGCCCGGACGGCGGCCACGAGGTCGAGGTAGGCCTGCTCCACGTCCTCCCCGGTGAGGTCGGGGTTGGCGGCCACGAAGTAGATGTTGAGCTCCAGGGCGTCGGCGCCGGCGTCCTCCAGGCGCCGGGCGAACTTCACCCAGCCACCCAGGGTGCTGCCGTTCAGGCTGGCGATGACCGGGATGTCGAGCTCCTGCTTCGTGAGCTCCAGGTGGCGGACGTAGGCGTCGGGGCCGGTGTTGTAGTCCTCCAGCTCGGGGAAGTAGGTGGCGGCCTCGACGTAGCTGTAGGAGGCCCACTCCAGGAGCCCCTGGAGCTGGATGGCCTCGTGCTCGATCTGCTCCTCGAACAGCGAGGGGAGCACCACCGCGGCGGCCCCCGCGTCCCGCAGGCGTCGCAGCGTGTCGATGCGCGAGCACAGGGGCGATGCCGAGGGCACCAGCGGGTTCGCCAGGTCGAGCCCCAGGTACCGCGTGCGCAGCTCCACCGTCATCCCGTCGCCTCCTCCCGCCCGTCGCCGGCCTCCGCCTTCCCGGGGCCGGCGTCCGCCCCCCCCGGCTCGGTCGGGGACCGTCCGCTCGATGCCGGCCATCTGCTCGTAGAAGTGCCAGCGCTCCTCCACGTCCCGCTGGGCCAGGCGGAACAGCCTGTCGGCCCGCTCGGGGTCGGCCCGGGCGAGCATGGCGAAGCGGGCCTCCTTCATGGCGAACCGCTGCAACGGGATGGAGGGCCCTTTGCTGTCCAGGTGGAAGGGGTGCTCGCCCCGGGCCGCCCGGCTCGGGTCGTACCGGTAGAGGGGCCAGTAGCCGCTGTCCACGGCCTCCCGGTGGTGGCTCATGCCCCGCGACATGTCGATGCCGTGGGCGATGCAGTGGCTGTAGGCGATGATGAGCGACGGGCCACGGTAGGCCTCGGCCTCGGCGAAGGCCTTCACGGTCTGCGGGTTGTCGGCCCCCATGGCCACCTGGGCCACGTAGACGTCGCCGTAGGCGGTGGCGATGACCCCCAGGTCCTTCTTGCGGACGTCCTTCCCGGCGGCGGCGAACTTGGCGACGGCGCCCCGGGGGGTCGCCTTGGACGCCTGGCCGCCGGTGTTGGAGTAGACCTCGGTGTCCAGCACGAGGACGTTCACGTCGCGTCCCGAGGCCAGCACGTGGTCGAGGCCGCCGAAGCCGATGTCGTAGGCCCAGCCGTCGCCCCCCACGATCCAGACGCTCTTGCGGACCAGGGCGTCGGCCACGGCCAGCAGGCGTGATGCCTCCGGGCCGTCCAGCCGGCCCAGGCGGGCCTTCAGCTCCTCCACCCGCTCCCGCTGCCGGCGGATCCCCGCCTCGCCCTCCTGGGGCTCCTCCAGGATGGCCCGGGCCAGGTCCTCGCCGGCCCGCGCCGCGAGGGCCTCCAGCAGCCGTCGGGCCTCGGCCTCCTGCCGGTCGAGGGCCAGGCGCATGCCCAGACCGAACTCCGCGTTGTCCTCGAACAGCGAGTTGGACCAGGCCGGCCCCCGGCCGTCGGGCCCCGCCGACCAGGGCGTCGTGGGGAGGTTGCCGCCGAAGATCGACGAGCACCCGGTGGCGTTGGCCACCAGGATCCGGTCCCCGAACATCTGGGTGAGGAGCTTCAGGTAGGGGGTCTCCCCGCAGCCCGAGCAGGCCCCGGAGAACTCGAACAGGGGCTCGAGCATCTGGGAGCCCTTGACGGTATCCACCCGGACCCGCGCGCGGTCCACGGGGGGCAGGGTGAGGAAGAACTCCCAGTTCGCCCGCTCCCGCTCGAGGTGCTTCGCCTTCGGCTCCATGTTGATGGACCGGTGGGAGACGTCCTCCTTGCTCTTCGCCGGACAGACGTCCACGCAGATGCCGCATCCGGTGCAGTCGTCGGGGGCCACCTGGATGGTCATGACCATCCCGGGCAGGTCCCGGGCCTTCCAGACCTTGGACGGGAACCCCGGCGGCGCCCCCTCCAGGGCCGCCGGGTCGTAGACCTTCATGCGGATGGCGGCGTGGGGGCAGGCCAGGGCGCACTTGGCGCAGTCGATGCAGATGGAGGGGTCCCAGATGGGGATCTCCTGGGCGATGCTGCGCCGCTCCCACCGGGCCGTGCCCACCGGGAAGGTGCCGTCCACGGGCAGGGCCGACACCGGGAGGAGGTCGCCCTCGCCGGCGATCATCCTGGCCGTGACGCGCTGGACGAAGTCGGGGGCCTCGGCCGGCACCGGGGGAAGGCGGTGGAGGTCACCGGCCACCGCCCCGGGCACCTTGACCTCGTGGAGCGCCGCCAGGGCGGCGTCCACGGCGGCGAAGTTCTTCTCCAGCACCACGTCCCCGAGCTTCCCGTAGGTCTCCTGGATGGCCTCCTTGATGGCGGCGATGGCCTCCTCCACCGGCAGCACGTTGGCCAGGGCGAAGAAGCAGGTCTGGAGCACGGTGTTGATCCGCCCGCCCAGGCCCACCTGCCGGGCCACCCGGGAGGCGTCGACGACGAAGAACCGCAGGGCCTTGTCGAGGATCTGCTGCTGGACCTCCACGGGCAGGCGCCCCCAGACCTCGTCAGGTCCGTAGGGGCTGTTCAGCAGGAAGGTGGCTCCGGGCTCCGCCACCCTGAGCACGTCCATCCGCTCGAGGAAGTGGAACTGGTGGCAGGCCACGAAGGTGGCCCGGTCGATGAGGTAGGTGGAGCGGATGGGCCGCGGGCCGAAGCGCAGGTGGGAGACGGTGACGGAGCCGGCCTTCTTGGAGTCGTAGACGAAGTAGCCCTGGGCGAAGAGGGGGGTCCGCTGGCCGATGATCTTGATGGCGTTGCGGTTGGCGGAGACCGTGCCGTCGGCGCCCAGCCCGTAGAACACGGCCCGTACCGTGTCCTGGCCTTCCGTGGAGAAGCCGCCGTCCACCGGGAGGCTCGTGTGGGTGACGTCGTCCACGATGCCCACGGTGAAGTGGTTCTTCGGCTCCTCCCGCTCGAGCTCGGCGAAGACGGCGGCCGCCATGGCCGGGGTGAACTCCTTGGAGGACAGCCCGTACCGCCCGCCGATGATGCGCGGGAGGCGGGCGAAGCGGGCCCGTCCGGCGGTCACCTCCTCGGCCAGGGCGGTCACCACGTCCTGGTACAGGGGCTCACCCGGGGCGCCCGGCTCCTTCGTGCGGTCGAGCACGGCCACGGCCCGCATGGTCGGGGGCAGGGCGGCGACCAGGGCCGGGCCGGAGAAGGGCCGGTAGAGGCGGACCTTCACCAGGCCCACCCGCTCTCCCCGGCCCACCAGGGCCTCCACCGTCTCCTCGACGGCGCCGACGGCCGAGCCCATGAGGACGACCACCCGCTCCGCCTCGGGGTGGCCCACGTAGTCGAACAGGTGGTAGCGGCGGCCCGTGCGCTCGGCCAGGCGGTCCATGATGGCCTGGGTGATATCGGGCACGGCCAGGTAGAAGGGGTTCGCCGCCTCCCTGGCCTGGAAGAACACGTCGGGGTTCTGGGCGGAGCCCCGGAGGACCGGCCGGTCGGGCGTGAGGGCCCGCCCGCGGTGGGCCCGGACCAGGTCCTCGTCGAGGAGGGCCCGCAGGTCGTCGTCGGAGAGGGCCTCGATCTTGTTGACCTCGTGGGAGGTGCGGAACCCGTCGAAGAAGTGGAGGAAGGGCACCCTCGACGCCAGGGTGGCGGCGTGGGCCACCAGGGCCAGGTCCTGGGCCTCCTGGACCGAGGAGGAGCAGAGCATGGCCCAGCCGGTCTGGCGGACGGCCATCACGTCGCTGTGGTCGCCGAAGATCGACAGGGCGTGGGTGGCCACGGTGCGGGCAGCGACGTGGATCACGGCCGGCGTGAGCTCCCCGGCGATCTTGTACATGTTCGGGATCATGAGGAGGAGCCCCTGGGAGGCGGTGAAGGTGGTCCCCAGGGCCCCCGTCTGGACCGCGCCGTGCAGGACCCCCGCCGCCCCGCCCTCGCTCTGCATCTCGATGACCTCGGGGACCTGGCCCCAGATGTTGGTCCGCCCCTGGGCCGACCACGCGTCGGCCAGCTCGCCCATGGGCGAGGAGGGGGTGATGGGGTAGATGGCGATGACCTCGGAGAGGCGGTGGGCGACGGAGGCGGCGGCCTCGTTGCCGTCCACCATGATGGGGCCACGTTCCACGGGCTCGCTCCTCCCGGCCTCCTCTCCGGCCATGCTCCCGCCGGCGGCCGGGGGCATCAAGTCCGAAGGACCCCCGCCCGGCAGGGCGGAAGGCTCCCCCGCCGGGCGCGCCGCCCCCGCCGCCGGGGAGCCGGTCCGGGGCCCGATGCCACCGCGCCCCCGGCAGGACTCGAACCTGCGCACCCGGCTCCGGAGGCCGGCGCTCTCTCCCCTGAGCTACGGGGGCCCGCCCACAGTCTAGCAACGGCCTCCCCCCGCCCCGCCGGGACCCCGCCCTGCCGGGGCGGGGGTATCCTGCCGCCGGCATGGCCGCCGACGCCGCCCCCCGGGTGCTGCTCGTGGACGACGACCCCGTCATCGTCCCCCTCCGGGAGGACTCGGCCTGCGGCGCACCCGCCGTGGTGTTCGTCTCGGCCCGCGGGCAGGACGAGGACCGCGCCCGCGGCTACGCTCTCGGCGTGGAGTACGTGACGAAGCCCTTCGATCCCGCTGACCTGGTGGCGATCGTCCGCCGGGCCGTGGCCGGGGGAGGGGCGTAGCCCGCGGGCCCCCGCGCCATGCGCATCGAGGAACGGCTGGCCGGGCTCCTCCGCGCCGCCCTGGACCGGGCCGCCGCGGAGCTCGGGGTGGACGGACCGATGCCCGAGCCCGAGGTCGAGCGGCCCCGCCAGAAGGAGTTCGGCGACTTCGCCACGAACGTGGCCCTGGTGGCCGGCGCCCGGGTGGGGCGGCCGCCCCGGGAGGTGGCCCAGGCCATCCTGCGGGCGCTGCCTGCCGCCGACTTCCTCGAGCGGGCCGAGGTGGCCGGACCCGGGTTCATCAACCTCTGGGTGACCGACGACTGGCTCCACGAGGCCCTCCGGGAGGCGGCCCGGGCGGGCGACGCGTACGGGCGGGCTGCGCCCACGGGTCGGCGGGTGCAGGTGGAGTACGTGTCGGCCAACCCCACGGGTCCCCTGCACGTGGGGACGGCCCGCAACGCGGTCCTGGGGGACGCCCTGGCCCGGATCCTGGAGGCGGCTGGGGAGCGGGTGGAGCGCGAGTACTACTACAACGACGCCGGGCGCCAGATGGACCTGTTCGCGCAGTCCGTGGAGGCGCGCTGCCTGGAGCGCCTCGGCCGGCCGGTCCGCTTCCCCGAGGAGGGCTACCACGGCGAGTACGTCCGGGAGGTGGCGGACCGGGTGGTCGCGGACGCGGGGGAGGGGCTGCTGGACCTCCCGGCGGAGGAGCGGCTCGCCCGCGTCCGGGAGCTGGCCACCCGGGAGATGTTCCGCTGGATCGAGGGGACCCTGGCGCGCCTGGGTGCCCGCATCGACACCTGGTTTTCCGAGCGGAGCCTGCACACCTCGGGGGCCATCGCCCGGGTGGTGGAGCGGCTCCTCGCCTCCGGCCACGCCTACGAGCACGAGGGCGCCATCTTCTTCCGGGCCACCGAGTTCGGCGACGAGAAGGACCGGGTCCTCATCCGCGGCACGGGCGAGCCGACCTACTTCGCGGCCGACTGCGCCTACCTGGTGGAGAAGTTCTCCCGGGGCTTCGACCACCTGATCTACGTCTGGGGGGCCGACCACCACGGCACGGTGAAGCGCCTCAAGGGGGCGGCCCGGGCCCTGGGCTACGACCCGGACGCCGTGGAGGTGGTCCTGTACCAGCTCGTCTCCCTGGTCCGGGGGACCGAGCCGGTGCGCATGAGCAAGCGGGCCGGCGAGATGGTGACCCTGGACGAGCTCATCGACGAGGTCGGGGTCGACGCGGTCCGCTTCACGCTGCTGTCCCAGGGGAGCGACTCGGCCATCACCTTCGACCTCGAGGCGGCCCGGCAGAAGAGCCTGGAGAACCCCGTCTACTACGTGCAGTACGGCCACGCGCGCATCGCGAGCGTCCTCCGGAAGGCGGCCGAGGCGGGGATCCGCCTGCGGCCGGTGGAGGAGGTGGAGCTCTCGAGGCTCCGGGAAGAGGAGGAGCTGGAGGTGCTCCGGGCGGTGGCCGACTTCCCCGAACGGGTGGCCGAGGCGGCGGCGCTCCGGGCCCCGTCCCGCCTCACCCACTACGTCCACGACCTGGCCGGACGGTTCCACCGCTTCTACACCGAGCACCGGGTCATCGGCCCCGACCCCGAGCTGACCCAGGCCCGCCTGTGGCTCTGCCTGGTCACGAAGCAGGTGATCGGGGCGGCCCTGGGGCTGCTCGGGGTGTCGGCCCCCGAGGCCATGGAACGGCTGGATGACTGAGGCGTCCGCGGGAGACCTCTGGCCGGCGTCGGCCACCTTCGGCCCCGACGGCCTGGAGGTCGGCGGGGTCCCCGTCCGCGCGCTGGCCGCCCGCTTCGGCACGCCCCTGCTGGTCGTGGACGAGGCGCACCTGCGGGAGCGGTGCCGGACCTTCCGCTCCCTGTTCCCCCACGTGCTGTACGCGGTGAAGGCCTTCACCGCCCACGCGGTGATCCGCCTGGTGTTGGAGGAGGGCCTGGAGCTGCTCGCCTCCACCGACGGGGAGGTCGAGGCGTGCCTGCGGGCCGGGGCCCCGGCCGACCGCGTCGTCCTGCACGGCAACAACAAGTCCGACCGGGAGCTCTCGCTGGCGGTCACCGCCGGCCTCAAGCTCGTCAACGTCGACAACCCCGCCGAGCTGGCCCGCCTGGACCGCATCGCCCGGTCCGCCGGGCGGTGCCAGGACGTGGTCCTGCGGGTGACCCCCGAGGTCGGGGCGGGGGCCCACCCCGCCATCAGGACCGGCGGACCGAGGTCGAAGTTCGGGACGCCCATCGCCGATGTCCCCGCCGCCGTCCGCCAGGCCATGGAGCTGCCGGGGGTGCGGCCGGTGGGGATCCACGCCCACATCGGCTCCCAGGTCCTCTCCCCCGAGCCCTACTTCGCCGCGGTCGACGTCCTCCTCGACCTGCTGGTGCGTCTCCGCGACGAGGTCGGGTTCGAGGCCGACCTGGTGGACGTGGGGGGCGGGTTCGGCGTCGCCTACACCGACGAGCGGCCCTTCTCCCTCGCGGAGCTCGCCCCGGCCCTGCTGGAGCGGGTGCGGGGTGGCGCCCGGCAGCGGGGGCTCCGGGTGCCCCACATCGTGGTGGAGCCCGGCCGGGCGGTGGTCGGCAACGCCGGCCTCACCCTCTACCGGGTGGGCTCCCGCAAGGACCTGGGGGACCGGGCCATGGTCGCGGTGGACGGGGGCATGTCCGACAACATCCGGCCCATGCTCTACGGCGCCCGGTACTCGGTGGTCCTGGCCGGCCGGCCCGCCTCGGGCCCTCCGCGCCCCTTCGACGTCGTGGGGCGTCACTGCGAGTCCGGCGACGTCCTCGCCGAGGGCGCCCTCCTGCCGGCCGACGTCGGCCCGGGCGACCTCCTGGCCTTCGCCGCCACCGGCGCCTACACCTACTCCATGGCCAGCAACTACAACCGGGTCGGCCGGCCCGCCGTGGTGGGGGTGCGGGACGGGGCGGCCCGGCTGTGGCTGCGGCGGGAGGACGCCGGCGACCTGGACCGGCTGGAGGTGCCGCGGGCGGCGCCCGTCGAGGCGCCCCCGCCCGAGGGGGTGACGGTGCGCCCGGCGGCGCCGGGGGACGCCCGGGGGTGGCTCGAGCTCCTCGGGTCCGTGGCCGCGGAGGGCCGCTTCATCCGCGCGGAGGGGGTGGACCGAACCGTGCGGGAGCAGCGGCGGCTCCTGCGAGATTCCTGGAGCGACCGGCGGGCCCACCTGGTGGCCGTGGCCGGCGGTCGGGTCGTGGGGCAGCTCGGCATCACCCGCGAGGAGGGGCCGGCCACCCGACACGTGGCGACCCTGGGGATGGCGGTGGCCCGGGACTGGAGGGGCCGCGGGGTGGGGGCGGCCCTCCTCGCCGAGGCCCTGCGGTGGGGCCGGGAGGTGGGCGTGCGAAAGGTCCAGCTCAGCGTCTACCCGTCGAACACGGCCGCCGTGGCCCTGTACCGGAAGTTCGGCTTCGCCGACGAAGGGCGCCTGTTCCGCCAGTCCCGCACGACCCGGGGGTACGAGGACGAGATACTGATGGCCACCTGGCTGGGCGAGGACGAGGAGTGAGGGTGCGCACGGTCCGCGTGGGGCTGCTCGGCTGCGGCACCGTGGGCGCCGCCGTGGCCCGCCTCCTCCACGAGCGCGCGGAGGACATCGCCCGCCGCGTCGACTGCCGGCTGGAGGTGGCCCGGGTGGCCGTCCGCGACCCGGGCCGGCCCCGGGACGTGCCCCTGGACCCCTCCCGCTTCACCGCCGACCCCTTCCAGGTCGTCCGCGACCCGGGGGTGGACGTCGTCTGCGAGGTCATGGGCGGCCTCGAGCCGGCCGGCAGCCTCCTCCTCGAGGCCTTCGCGCAGGGGAAGCCCGTCGTCACGGCCAACAAGGAGCTGCTCGCCACCCGGGGCCGGGAGCTGTTCGACGCCGCCGACGGCCGGGGCCTGGACCTCTACTTCGAGGCTGCCGTGGGGGGTGGGATCCCCCTCATCCGGCCCCTCAAGGAGTCCCTGGCGGGGGAGCAGGTGGCCCGGATCATCGGGATCCTGAACGGCACGACGAACTTCATCCTGACCCGGATGTCGGAGGAGGGGATGAGCTACGAGGGGGCCCTGGCCGAGGCCCGGCGCCTGGGCTACGCCGAGGCCGACCCCACCGCCGACGTGGAGGGCCACGACGCCGCCGCCAAGTGCGCCATCCTCGCCTCCATCGCCTTCAACGCCCGGGTGGTGGCCGACGAGGTCTACCGCGAGGGGATCACCGGGGTATCCCCGGAGGACATCGCCTTCGCCCGGCGCCTGGGCTACGTCGTGAAGCTGCTGGCCCTGGCCGAGCTCGAGGACGGCGAGATCGCCGTGCGCGTCCACCCGGCCATGATCCCCGCCGCCCACCCGCTGGCCGCCGTCCGCGACGCCTTCAACGCCGTCTTCGTGGAGGGACAGCGGGTGGGCGAGCTGATGTTCTACGGGCGGGGCGCCGGCGGCGACGCCACGGCCACGGCCGTCGTGGGGGACCTGGTCACCGTGGCCCGCCACCTGGCCACCGGGGGGCGGGGTGTGGGGTGCACCTGCCGGCTGGAGCGGCGGATCCGTCCCATGGAGGAGGCCTGGGACCAGTACTACCTGCTCCTCGAGGTGGTGGACCGCCCGGGAGTGCTGGCGGAGATCGCCGACGTCTTCGGCCGCAACCGGGTCTCCATCAAGAGCGTCTGGCAGGAGGGGACCGGTGAGGAGGCCCAGCTCGTGTTCGTCACCCACCGGGCCCAGGAGGGGGCCCTCCAGAAGACCGTGGAGGAGGTCCGTCGCCTCTCCGTGGTCGAGGAGGTCCGGAGCGTCCTGCGGGTGGTGGAGGAGGCATGAGCGCAGGCAGGTTGCCGACGGAGGCCGGGCGCGGGGCCCGGCCCTGGCGGGGGGTCATCGAGGAGTACCGGGACCGGCTGCCGGTGACGGCGGCGACCCCGGTGGTGACCATGGGGGAGGGCGGCACGCCCCTAGTCCGCTCCGGGCCCCTGTCCGCCGAGACCGGGTGCGAGGTCTACCTGAAGTACGAGGGGGCGAACCCCACCGGATCGTTCAAGGACCGGGGGATGACCGTGGCCATCAGCAAGGCCCTGGAGGAGGGGTCGAAGGCCGTGGTCTGCGCCTCCACCGGGAACACGAGCGCCTCGGCCGCCGCCTACGCCGCCAAGGCCGGCCTCACCTGTGCCGTCCTGGTGCCAAAGGGGAAGGTGGCCCTGGGGAAGATGGCCCAGACCCTCGTCCACGGGGCCCGGGTGCTGGAGGTGGACGGCCCCTTCGACGTGGCCCTGGCCCTCGCCCGGGAACTGGCCGCTCGGTATCCGGTCACCCTCGTCAACTCCGTCAACCCCTTCCGACTCCAGGGCCAGAAGACGGCGGCCTTCGAGATCTGCGACGCCCTCGGCCGGGCTCCCGACCTCCACCTGGTCCCGGTGGGCAACGCCGGGAACATCTCCAGCCACTGGATGGGCTACCGGGAGTACCTGGAGGACGGCGTCGTCGGCGAGCCCCCCGTGCTCTACGGGTTCCAGGCCAGGGGGGCCGCCCCCATCGTCCTCGGTCACCCCGTGGAGAGTCCGTCGACCATCGCCACCGCGATCCGCATCGGCAACCCGGCCTCCTGGGAGCTGGCGGTGGCGGCCGCCCGGGAGTCGGCGGGGGCCATCCTGGCCGTGACCGACCGGCAGATCCTCGCGGCCTACCGCCGGGTGGCCCGGGAGGGTCTGTTCTGCGAGCTGGCCTCGGCGGCCTCCGTGGCCGGCCTCCTCCAGCTCGCCGGGGAGGGCCGGCTCCCCCGGGGCGGTCTCGTGGTCTGCGTCCTCACCGGGCACGGCCTGAAGGACCCGGAGTGGGCGATCCAGGGGGCTTCCCACCCGCCCACGGTGCCCGCCGACCCGGCCGCCGTGGCCGCCGAGCTCGGCGTGTGAGGCTCCGGTGCGGGTGACGGTCCGGGTGCCCGCCACCTCGGCCAACCTGGGCCCCGGGTTCGACTGTCTGGCCCTGGCCCTGGACCTCTGCAACGACGTCACCGTGGACTCCGAGGGCGAGTCCGGCGTCGTCTGGGAGGGCGAGGGGGCGCTGGAGCTGCCGACCGACGGGTCGGACATGGTGAGCCTGGCCATGGCCCGGGTGGCGGAGGAGGCGGGGGCCCGCCTGCCGCCGCTCGCCCTGCGGGGGGTGAACCGGATCCCCCTGGAGCGGGGGCTCGGGTCGTCGGCGGCGGCCTGCGTGGCCGGCATCCTCCTGGCCGAGGCCGTCCTCGGCGTGGACCTGCCGGCCGCGAGGAAGCTCGCCCTGGCCGCCACCATCGAGGGCCATCCCGACAACGCCGCCGCCTGCCTCCACGGCGGCCTCACGATCGCCTACGGGGACGGCGGGGCCGTGCGCCTGGAGCCCGCCCCGGCCCTGCGCCCGGTCCTGCTGGTGCCGACGGAGGTGCGGCTCCCCACCCGGGCGGCCCGGGCTGCCCTCCCCGAGCGGGTCCCCCTGGCCGACGCGGCCTTCAACGTGGGCCGGGCGGCCCTGGCCGTGGTGGCCCTCACCCGCCGGCCGGACCTGCTCCCCGAGGCCCTGGAGGACCGCCTGCACCAGGCCCGTCGCCTGGCCCTGGCGCCCGCCCTCGCCGCGGCCTTCGAGCGGGTCCGGGCGGCCGGCGTCCCCGTGTGCGTGTCGGGGGCCGGGCCCTCCCTCCTCGCCTTCGAGGCCGAGGGCCGCGAGGGCCGCCTCGGTCCGCGCCGACGTCAACTCAGGC
>CAYVCH010000005.1:0-27276 GCA_964449755.1 uncultured Actinomycetes bacterium | reverse complement strand
CGTGGCCACGCGGCGGGCCCGGCCCAGGTTGCCGCCGGCCAGGCGAGCGGCGAGGGCGGCCAGGGCCGGCTCCACCCCCTCGTCCTCGAGGGTCCGGACCACGAAGGCCTCGGGCAGGGGGCGGAACCAGACCACGTGGCACCGGGACAGCACGGTCTCCGGCAGCTCCTCGGGCCGGGCCGAGAGGAGCAGGACGACGGCGTCGGCCGGTGGCTCTTCCAGGACCTTGAGCAGCACGTCCGCGGCGGCCGGGTTGAGGCGGTCCGCCTCCCGGACGATGAACACCTTCCGGCCGGGCTCCGGCGGCGTCCGGTACGCCGGGTGCCACACCTCCTCCCGGACCGTCTCGACGTGGATGTCCCGGCCCTCCGGCTCCACGACGCACTGGTTGGGGTGGCGGTCCCGCAGCGCCAGGCGGCAGTCCCGGCAGCTCCCGCAGCCCCCCTGCCGGCAGAGGAGGGCCGCCGCGAAGGCCCGGGCGGCGAGCTGCTTGCCGCAACCCTCGGGACCCGCCAGGACGTAGGCGTGGTGGGGCCGGGCCGCCGCCCGCCGGAGGAAGGCGACGGCGGCCTCCTGGCCGGGCACGGCGTCCAGGACCGGGCGGGTTCGCGGCCGCCCGGCCATCGCCCTCACGGGTCCCTCACCCACCGGGGCCGCCGTCCCTCCCCTCGGCGAGCAGCCGCTCCAGGGCCTCCCGCACGCTGGCCTGCACCTCCTCCGCCGGCCTGCCGGCGTCGATCACGACGAACCGCTCCGGGTGCTCCTCCGCGATCTTCAGGTAGGCGTCGGACACCTTGTCCAGGAACTCGGGTCCCTCGGACTCGATACGGTCCGGCTCGGCCCCCACCCGACGCAGGCCCTCCTCGGGCTCCAGGTGGAGGAGGACGACGAGGTCGGGGAACAGGCCCTGGGTGGCCCACACGTTGAGCGTGAGGACGTCCTGCTCCCCCAGGCCCCGGGCCCACCCCTGGTAGGCGAGGGAGGAGTCGATGTACCGGTCGCAGAGGACCACCTTCCCCTCGTCCAGGGCGGGACGGATCACCGTGGCCACGTGCTGCGCCCGGCTGGCCGCGAACAGCAGGGCCTCGGTCCGCGGCTCCAGGCGTTCCGTGGCGACGTCCAGCAGCAGCTCCCGCAGGCGCTCCCCCATGGAGGTCCCGCCCGGCTCCCGGGTCACCAGGACCTCCCGGCCCCGCTCCCGCAGGAACCGGGCGGCCAGCTCGATCTGGGTGCCCTTGCCCGATCCCTCCACCCCCTCGAACACCACGAACAGCCCCCGGGCGGGCGGGCGCATGAGCTTCGGCACGAGGGAGAGGGGCCTGGGCCGGGAGAGGCGGAAGGCCCGCAGGGCCCGGCGGGTGAACAGGCCGGCCACCACCACCCCCAGCCCCGCCGTCCACAGAGCCAGGCGGGTGCCGGAGAAGTCCAGGCGGTGGCCGCCCAGGTGGACCTCGTAGCCGCCGTAGATGCCGGCCAGGGCCGGGTAGAGGGCGAGGGACACGAACAGGACCAGCCGGGCCACCACCGTGAGGGAGCCAAAGGTCCGTCCCCGGTACTCGTCGGCCACGTTCTCCTGGAGCAGGACGTACCCGGCCACCCACGCGAGGCCGCAGAAGGCCCCCAGGACCACGGCGAGGAGGGCGGCCAGGGCGATGGTGGGCACGGCGGCGAGGACGAAGAGGGTGGCGGCGGCCGCGACGAGGGACGCGGGGAAGATCACCTCGTGCTCCAGGACCCGCCCCAGCTGGTTGAAGGCGGCGAGGCCCCCCGCCATCCCGATCCCGAAGGTGGTCACCAGCACGCCCCACCCGGCCCCCCCGGCCCCCAGGGTCCGGGCGAACACGGGGCCCAGCGCCAGCACCGCGCCCACCGCGCTGAAGGCCGCCACGATGCCCAGGGTCATGGCCGAGGTCAGGGGGTGCTCCCGGAGGAACCGCGCCCCCTCGAGGATGTCGCGCCCCACGCGGCCGAGGTCCAGCCGCTCGACCCGACGGGCGGTGGGGGTGCGGATGGGGATGCGAGCCACCATGGCCGCCGAGAACAGGAACGTCCCGGCGTCCATCCAGAGCGCGAGGGCCTCCGGGTTCCGCGCGAGGTACTCGACCCTCGCCCCCACCGCGCCGTTCACCGCGACCAGCATGGTGAACACGAACCCGCCCAGCGGCAACGTCCCGTAGGTGGTGGAGAGGCCGACGGCATTGGCGTTGGCCAGCTGCCGACGGGGCACCAGCCGCGGGAGGCTCGCGTCCCGGGCCGGCGTCCACAGCAGCGACAGGCACTCGATGGCGAAGGAGAGGAGGAAGATCGCCCACAGCTCCCCCAGGAAGGCCATGGAGAGGTACCCGGCGCCCCGGAGGACGTCGGCCACCATCATCACCCGCTTCCGGTCGGCCCGGTCCACGATGGCGCCGGCCACGGGACCGAAGAGCACGGCCGGCAACATCCGGGCGAGCATCACCCCGGACACGGCGAACGCCGCGCCCCCGGGGGTTCCCCCGATGCGGGCGACCAGGGAGGTCACCGCGATGAAGCCCACCCAGTCCCCCAGGGAGGACACCGTCATCGCCGCGAGCAGGCGGGAGAAGGAGGGGTGGGTGAGGAGGTCCTTGAGCGTCGCCGAGCGGGTCCCGCGGAGCGCCGCCACCTCCTCGGCGAAGCTCGTCACGGCCCCTCCGCCACCCCGGGGGCCGCTTCGGCGCCGGCCGCCGCCTCCCCCGGCCCCCCGACCGCGCCCGCCACCACGGCGCCACAGGCCGTGCACCTCGCGCTGCCGTCCCGGCGGGCCACCATCAGGGAGCCGCAGTCCGGGCAGGGCACGGGCACCGGCCGCTGTCCCACGGTGAAGTCACACTCGGGATAGCGGCTGCAGCCGTAGAAGACGCTCCCCCGCCCGCCCCGCCGGGCGCGTCGCCGGACCAGCTGGCCCTCGCCGCAGCGGGGGCAGGCGACCCCGGTGCCCCGGTCCTCCCGCTTCACGTACCGGCACTCCGGGTACCCCGAGCACCCCACGAACGGACCGTAGCGGCCGACCCGTCGCACCAGCGGCCGGCCGCACTCGGGGCAGGCCTCCTCCAGCGCGGCGGGCTCCGGCCGGGACTCCCCACCCAGGTTCCGCCGGTAGGTGCACTCCGGCCACCGCTCGCAGCCGATGAACTTCCCGTACCTGCCGAGCTTGACCACCAAGTGCCCCGGCTCCCGCCCCTCCCCGGGGCACTGGGGGCAGCGCTCGTCCAGGCGGTCCTCGAACCGCTCGATCTCGTACTCGGCCTTCTCGAGCAGGCGCTCGAAGGGGCCGTAGAACTCGTCCAGGACCTGGACCCACCGGAGCTTCCCCTCGGCGATGTCGTCCAGCTCCTCCTCCATCCTGGCCGTGAAGTTCACGTCCACGATCTCGGGGAAGAACTCGACCAGCAGGTCGGTCACGACCTCCCCCACGTCCTCCGGGAGGAACCGCCGGTCCTCCAGGCGCACGTAGCCACGCTCCTGGAGGGTCGAGATGATGGAGGCGTAGGTCGAGGGCCGCCCGATGCCCAGCTCCTCCAGGGCCTTCACCAGGGACGCCTCGCTGTAGCGGGGGGGCGGCTGGGTGAAGTGCTGCTCGGGCAGCACCTCGAGCAGCCGCAGGGCCTGACCGGCGACCAGGCGGGGGAGCAGGGTCTCACGGTCCTCCTCGGAGGGCTCGTCCCGGCCCTCCAGGTACACGCGGCGGAAGCCGTCGAAGCGAAGGGCCTGGCCGGTGGCCCGCAGCAGGTAGCCGGTGCCGTCCTCGGCCCGGGCCGCCACGTCCACGGCGACCTGGTCGAAGCGGGCCTCGGCCATCTGGGAGGCCACGGCCCGCTGCCAGATCAGCCGGTACAGCCGCGCCTGGTCGCGCTCGAGGGCCGCCTCCACCCGTTCGGGGAGCCGCCGCGCCGAGGTGGGGCGGATGGCCTCGTGGGCCTCCTGGGCGGCCCGCTGCTTCGTGCGGAACCGCCGGGGCCGCGGCAGGGCGTAGGCGGGGCCGAACAGCTCCCGGACCACCTGGGCCAGCTCCCGCAGGGCCTCCTCCGCGACGTGGACCGAGTCCGTCCGCATGTAGGTGATGAGCCCGACCCGACCCTCGCCGGGGAGGTCCACGCCCTCGTAGAGCTGCTGGGCCACGGCCATCGTCCTGCGGGAGGAGAACCCCAGCTTCCGGGCGGCCTCCTGCTGCAGGGTGGAGGTGGTGAAGGGCGGGGCGGGGCCCCGCTTCACCTCCCGTTCGCGCACCCCGGTCACCCGGTAGCTCGCGAGCCGGAGGCGCTCCACGTGCGGCATCGCCTCCTCCTCGGTCCGGAGGAGGAGCCCGCGTCGATCGGGGGAGGCGGCCACCTTCGCCCCACCGACCTCGACCAGGCGGGCCAGGAACGGCCGATCGTCGCCGTCGGCGCTGAGGCGCGCGTCGATGGACCAGTACTCTCGGGGCTGGAAGGCCCGGATCTCCCGCTCCCGGTCCACGATCAGCCGCAGGGCCACCGACTGGACCCGGCCGGCGGACAGCCCCCGACGCACCTTCTTCCACAACAGCGGCGAGATCCGGTAGCCGACCAGTCGGTCCAGGATCCGCCTCGCCTGCTGGGCCTCGACCAGGCGCAGGTCGATGGCCCGCGGGTTGCGGAAGGCCTCGAGGATCGCGTCCCGGGTGATCTCGGTGAACGTCACCCGGTGGGCCTCCTCGGGGGGCACCCCGAGGACCTCCGCGACGTGGTAGGCGATGGCCTCGCCCTCCCGGTCGAAGTCGGTGGCCAGGACCAGGTCCCCGGCCCGGCGGAAGGCGGCGCGGAGCTCCCGGACGGCCCGCTCGGAGTCCTCCGGCACCACGTACTCGGGTTCGAACCCACGTTCGGTATCGACCCCCAGCTTGCTCTTGGGCAGGTCGCGGATGTGTCCGTACGAGGCCCGCACCGCGTACCCGCCGCCCAGGTAGCGCTCGAGGGTCCTGGCCTTCGTGGGGGACTCCACGATCACCAGGGTCTTGGGCGTGTTCTTCGGCATGGGAGGTCGAATCCTCTACCGGGGAGGAGGAGGCCGTGTCAAGCACGAGCCTCCGCCGCCACGCTACCAGGCGCCGCCGTCATGCCGGGATTATCGGCGCCGCCGGGCCCGGTGGCGCGCGGCCCGGCCGCCGGCCTCCGCCCGGCCCGGTGATACCGTGGGCGGGCCCCAGGGAGGCACCGTGCTCGAGCTGCTCCGGGACTTCATCACCGACGAGATCGCCCGCTACGGCTACCTGGCCGTCTTCGTGCTCATGGTGCTGGAATCGGCCTGCGTCCCGATCCCCAGCGAGGTCACGATGGTCTTCGGCGGCGCCCTGGCGAGCCCGGCCTTCGCCGGCGGGGGCCGGGAGCTCGAGCTGCTCGCGGTGGGGCTCCTGGGGGCCGCGGCCAACCTGGTCGGCTCCTGGATCGCGTACGGCGCGGGCTACGCCGGCGGCCTGCCCCTCCTGCGGCGCTGGGGTCGCTACCTGCTGGTTCGCCCCCACGAGGTCGACCGGGCCCACGAGTGGTTCGAGCGGCACGGGGAGGCCGCCGTCTTCTTCTCCCGCCTCCTGCCGGTCGTCCGGACCTTCATCAGCCTCCCCGCCGGCGTGGCCCGCATGCCCTTCGGACGGTTCAGCCTCTACACGCTCCTCGGCTGCCTGCCCTGGAGCTTCGCCCTGGCCCTCGTGGGCTACGTCCTGGGCGAGAACTGGGCCGCGGCGGAGCGCGTCCTCCGCCCGGTCTCCTGGCTGGTCGCCCTGGTCCTCGCGGCCGCCGTGGTCTCGTGGGTGGCCCATCGGATCCGGTTGATCCGCGCCGAGACCGCGGCGCGTCGCGACTGAGCCGCGACGGAGCCCGCATCCGCCGGGCCCTCGAGGCGCTCCTGGGCCGGAGCCTCCGGGCCCTCGTGCGGGGCCGGGCGGGCGCAGGAGCGGTCGCCCTGGCCGGGTCCCTCCTGGCGCGACCTCCTGCCGCCGGCCCTCGTGACGGGCGCGGGCTGGACCGCGTTGAAGGTGTGGGGCGGGGCCGCCTCGCCGACGAGGGGTGACGCGGTCCCCCTACGTCAGGTCGATCTCGTGGGCGACCTCCTGGAGCCCTTCGATGGCCACCGCCAGGAACTCGTCGAGGGGGAGTCCCAGGGTCCCCTCGGCCTCCGTGATCTCCTCCCGGTTCACCCCCGGAGCGAAGGCTCGCTCCTTGAGTTTCCGCTTCACCGAGGAGACCTTCATGCCCACGGCCCGTTCCGGGCGGACCAGGGCTACGGCGACGAGCAGCCCGGCCACGGCGTCGGCGTGGACGACGGCCCGGGACATGAGGTCGGTCCGGTAGGCGCCGTGGGCGTGGCCGAGGACGGCGTTCACCACCCGCTCGTCCACTCCGGCCCCCCGGAGCCACTCCGCCGCCACGTGGCCGTGGGCCTCCGGGTCGTCCTTGGTCACGTCCTGGTCCAGGTCGTGGAAGAGACCGGCCAGGCCCCACAGGTCCTCGTCCCCGCCCAGGCGCCGGGCCAGGGCCCGCATGACGCCCTCCACGGAGATCAGGTGTCGGACGGTGGCCTCCTTCGGCGCCCGCTCCCGGACGAGGGCGAGGGCGGCCTCCCGGTCCATCAGCGGTCTCCGATGACGTAGGGCACGCTCGTCAGGATCACCCGAGGCTCGTACAGGAGCAAGCCCTTCACGAACAGGGCGTTCTGGTTGTGCAGGAGCATCCGTCGCCAGCTCGAGAGCACGAACTCGGGCATCACCACCACGCACACCGTCCCCTCCCGGGAGGTCACCCGGCGGACCTCCTCCAGGACCGGGGCGGTCAGGTCCCGGAAGGGAGCCTCGACGATGTCCAGGGGGACCCCGGGGGCCGCCTCCATCCACTCCTCGGCCATCCGGTGGCGGTGGTCGGGGTCGAGGTCGAAGAAGACCGCCCGGGTCTCGGCAGCCGCCAGGGAGCGGGCGTAGTTCACGGCCCGGAGCGTGGCGTCGTGGACGGCGGAGACGAACACCAGGGCCACCGTCCGCTCCGGGATCAGGGGGCGCTCGATGAGGGGCTCCCGCGCCACCACCGGCACGTCGGCGACGGCGATCCGGGGGAGCCGGAGGAGGCCGGCCTTCAGCCGGACCAGGGCCCGGCGCCGGAGGAGGTAAGCGGGCAGGGCCTCCCGGACGTGCTCCGGGACCACCACGGTGACGAAGTCGTCGGGGCCCGCGGGGACGCGCGCCACGCAGGTCCGGACGGCCTCCAGGAGGTCCCCCCCGGACACCTCCTCGAGGGGGGGACCGCCGGGGGCGAAGGCCTGCCACCCCCAGACGAGGTCCGGGGAGACCGGCCCCAGGTGGACGGCCCGCAGGCTCGCCGGCCGGAAGGACCGGACGTAGCCCAGGGCCTCGGCGGTGGCGGCGGAGAGGTCCGGCACGAGGAGGACGACGTGGTTCGCCCCCGTCCGTCCCGGCCGCGCCGCCCCCCGGCGCAACGCCCGGGCGACGGCGTCGTAGTGGCGCTTCACCGACCGGAAGCCGAGGACGATGAGGGGCATGGCCGCCACGACGATCCAGGCGCCGCGGGTGAACTTCGTCGCCAGGACCACCACGAGGACCACCCCCGTCGCCACGGCCCCGACGGCGTTCACCGCCATCGACCGGCGCCAGCCCCGCGCCGCCTCCCGCCCCCGGCGTCCCTCCCGCCGCCAGTGCCGGACCATGCCGGCCTGGGAGAGGGTGAAGGAGGTGAAGACCCCGACGACGTAGAGCTGGATGAGGCGGGAGAGGTCCGCCCGGAACACGTAGATGAGGAGCCCCGCGAGGGTGGCGAGGACGAGGACCCCGTTGGAGAACACGAGCCGGTCTCCCCGGTTCATGAACTGCCGAGGCATGAACCGGTCCCGGGCCAGGATGGCCGCAAGGCGCGGAAAGTCCTGGTACGAGGTGTTGGCGGCCAGGACCAGGATGGCCATGGTGAAGCCCTGCACCACGTAGAAGCCCACCCCTCCGCCGAACACGGCGTGGGCCACCTGGGCCACGACGGACCGCTCCGCGCTCACCATCACATGCATCCGGGCGGCGAGGAAGGAGATCCCCAGGAACATCCCGATGGCCAGGGCCCCCATGAGCGTCAGGGTCGTCGCGGCGTTCCTCGCCTGGGGACGGCGGAAGGCGGGCACACCGTTGGAGATGGCCTCCACCCCGGTGAGGGCGGTGGACCCCGAGGAGAAGGCCCGGAGCACCTGGTAGAGGGAGACGGCTCCGGCCCCGGTGGCGAGCTCCGGCAGCGGGGCGACGGGCTCGACCGGGGGGCAGCCACCCACACAGCGGGCGAGGCCCACGACGAGCATGGTCGCGATGGAGCCAATGAACGCGTAGGTGGGTACCGCGAAGAGGGTCCCCGACTCCCGCACCCCCCGGAGGTTGGCCAGGGTGATGAAGGCCACGAAGCCCAGGGAGAGGGCGACCCGGTGGCCCCCCAGGACGGGCGCGGCCGAGGTGATGGCGAAGACCCCTGCCACCACGGAGACCGCCACGGTGAGGACGTAGTCCACGAGGAGGGCGGCGGCGGCCACCAGGCCGGGCAGGGTCCCCAGGTTCTCCTTGCTCACGATGTAGGCCCCCCCACCGCTCGGGTAGGCCCGCACCGTCTGCCGGTAGGAGGTGACGACGATGGCGAGGAGGAGGGCGATGGCGAGGGCGATGGGCAGGACCAGCCGGTACACGGAGGCCGCCGCCGTCGCCGACAGCAGCACCAGGAGGATCTCCTCCGTGGCGTAGGCCACCGAGGAGAGGGCGTCCGAGGAGAACACGGGAAGGGCGAGGACCTTGGGGAGCAGCGTGTGCTCCAGCCCCCGGCTGGGCAGGCGCCTCCCCACGAGCACCCGCTTCACGACGCCGGCTGGGCGGGCGCCGGGGCGGAGGGCGGTGGCGGACATCCCCATCCCTACGGGGCGGCAGCCCCGTCCACCACCGGGGAGGCGGCTCGCAGGTGATACGGGACGCTCGTCACCACCACCCGGGGCTCGAACAGCAGGAGCCGCTTGATGTAGAAGGCCGTCTGGTTGTGGAGCAGGTGCTCCCACCACCGGTGGACCACGAACTCGGGCAGGACGACCGTCACGACGGTGTCCCCCCGACCCGTGTGCTTGCGGATCTCGCCCAGCAGGGGAGCCCCCAGGTCCCGGAAGGGGGCCTCGATGATGGAGAGGGGAACGTCGACCCGCCGCCGGTGCCACCCCTCCAGCACCTCCTCGACCTCCTCAGGGTCGGTGGACAGGTATAGGGCCTCCAGGTGGGCCGGGTGGAGGCTCTTCGCGTACGCCACGGCCCGGATCGTGGCGTCGTGGACGGCCGAGACGGGGACGAGCACCACGCTGCGCTCCGGCTCCAGGGGCCGCGCGAGCTGGCGCTCGGCCGCCGGTCGCTCCTCCGGCAGCAGCGGCACGTCGGTCACCACCACCCCCGGCTCGAACAGCAGGGCCGTCTTCAGCACCAGGGCGCTCCGCCGCCCGAGGAACTGCCGCCAGGACCGCCCGGAGAGGAGCTCCGGGATGACCACGGTGACGAACTCCTCCTCCCCCCTCGGCATCCCACGCAGCAGCCGCCGCAGCTCCCGGACCAGGTGAAGGCTGGGGAGCGCCTCGAGCTTGCCCAGGCGGGGGGCCATCTCCATCCACCCCACGGTGGCCTCCTCGAAGCCCTCCGGGGGGCCGACCCACAGGGGCCGGACGCGATCGGGCCGGAGGGCCCGCAGGTAGGCCACGGCGTCGGCGGTGGCCGGCCCCAGGTCCGGGACGAGGACCACGAACGTGTTGCGGGCCTCGCCCGCGGCCGTGGCTCCCCTGGCGCGGAGGATCTCCCCCACCCTCCGGTAGTGGCGCCGGACGGCCAGGAAGAAGGACACCGTGACGGGCATGGAGGCGATGACGATCCAGGCCCCTCCCGTGAACTTCGTGACCGCCACGATCAGGAGCACCAGTCCCGTCACGGCGGCCCCGAACCCGTTGATGGCCGCAGCCCGCCGCCAGCCCGGCTCCTTCCGGGTCACCCAGCGGCGAACCATGCCCGCCTGGGACAGCGTGAAGGCCGTGAACACCCCCACCACGTAGAGCTTGATGAGCCTGGTGAGCTCCGCGTCGAAGGCCCAGATCAGCAGGGCCGCCAGGAGCGACAGGACCACGATGCCGTTGGAGAAGACCAGCCGGTCCCCGCGGTTGCGGAACTGGGTGGGCATGAACCGGTCTCGGGCCAGGATGGCAGACAGCCGGGGGAAGTCCTGGTACGCGGTGTTCGCGGCCAGGACGAGGATGAGGGCCGTGAAGACCTGGAGCACATAGAACATGGCCGTGCGGCCGAAGACGGTCTCGCCGATCTGGGCGAGGACCGACCGGTGGAGGGCGATCTCCTCGTTCACCCGCACGTGGAGCAGCCCGGCCAGGAGCGTGATGCCCAGGAACATCGTGATGGTGATGACGGCCATCACCCCCAGGGTCGTCGCGGCGTTCTTCCCCTGGGGACGGCGGAAGGCCTGCACGCCGTCGGCGATGGCCTCGATGCCGGTGAGGGCGGTGGCCCCCGAGGAGAAGGCCTTGAGCACCAGGAAGGCCGACAGGGGATCCTCCACCTCCAGGGGGAGGGTCGCGGTCTCGGCCACCGGGCAGCCCTCCACGCACCGGACGAAGCCGGTGAGGAGGGTGACGTAGACGGCCGCCACGAACCCGTAGGTGGGGCCGGCGAAGAGCAGGCCGGACTCCCGGGCGCCCCGGAGGTTGGCCAGGGCGACGAGCGCGACGAGGCCCACGGCGATGAGGACCCGGGCCGGCGCCAGCCCCGGCACCGCCGAGGTGATGGCGATGGTGCCGGCGGTCACGCTCACCGCCACCGTGAGGACGTAGTCGGAGAGGATGGCCGCCGCCGCCACCAGGCCGGGCAGGGTCCCCAGGTTCTCCCGGGCCACGATGTAGGACCCCCCACCCCTCGGGTAGGCCCGGACGGTCTGCCGGTAGGACGTGACCACCACCGCGATGACCACCGCGATGACGAGGGCGATGGGGATCTTGAGCCACAGCGCCCCGGCCCCCGCGAGGACCAGCACGAGCATCATCTCCTCCGTGGCGTAGGCGTTGGAGGAGAGGGGGTCGGAGGAGAACACCGGCAGGGCCAGGACCTTGGGCAGGAGCTGGTGCTCCTGCTTGTGGGTGGCCAGGGCCCGGCCCACCAGCACCCGCTTCAGCAGGCTGGCCCGACGAGCGCGTGCGGGAGGGCCCGTGGTGCGCACGTTGCAGGAATCCTAGGCGGGGGAGGCGATATGCACGAGCACCCCCATCGTGGCCCGGCCCCTCCTGCAGTAGGCTACTCGCCGATGCGGGTGGTCATCATGGGGTGCGGGCGGGTCGGTTCCCAGCTCACGGTGGAGCTGGCCCGGGCCGGCCACGAGGTGTCCATCATCGACAAGCGGCCGGCGGCCTTCGAGCGGCTCCCACCGGGCTTCCAGGCGAAGACCGTGGTCGGGGTCGGCTTCGACCGGGACGTCCTGGAGGAGGCCGGCATCAAGGAGGCCGACGCCTTCGTGGCGGTCTCGAGCGGCGACAACTCGAACATCGTCTCCGCCCGGGTGGCCCGCGAGCACTACCACGTCCCCACCGTCATCGCCCGCATCTACGACCCCCGGCGGGCCGAGATCTACGAGCGCCTGAACATCCCCACCGTCGCCAGCGTCCGCTGGGCCGTGAAGCAGATCATGGTGATGCTCTTCCACCCCCGGGAGGAGCTGAAGGAGAGCCTGGCCGGGGGCGACCTGTTCCGCATGCGCATCGAGGTCCCCGAGCACCTGGTGGGCAGGCCCGTGGAGTCGCTGAACGTCGACGGCAAGGTCCTCGTGGCCGGGGTGGACCGGGGCGGCTCGGGCTTCATCCCGGTCAAGGGGAGCACCTTCCAGCAGGGCGACGTCGCCCAGGTCATCCTCCACCGCGACGCCCTGGAGCTCCTCGACGAGCTCCTCGCGCCCCCCGGGGAGCACTGAGGATGCGGGTGGTCGTGAGCGGCGGGGGGGCCGTGGGGCGCCACCTGGCGGCGGACCTGGCCGAGCGCGGCCACGAGGTCGTCCTCATCGAGCAGGACGTGGGGACCGCGGAGCGCCTGTCCGCGTGGGCCCCCCGGGTGAACGTGCTGCTGGGCGACGCCTGCGAGCCCTGGGTGCTCGAGCAGGCCGACGTGGCCTCCGCCGACGTCCTGGTGGCGGCCACCGGCGACGACGAGGACAACCTGGTCACCTCCCTCCTGGCCAAGCAGGAGTTCGGGGTCCCCCGGGTCCTCGCCCGCGTGAACCACCCGAAGAACGAGTGGCTGTTCAACGAGCAGTGGGGCGTGGACGCCGCCGTCTCGCCCCCCCACATCCTCACCGCCCTCGCCGAGGAGGCCGTCACCGTCGGGGACCTGGTCCGCCTGATGCGCCTGGAGGGAGGGAGGGTCGCCATCGTCGAGATGACCATGCCCGAGGCCTCCCCCAACGTGGGCCGACCCCTCTACGAGCTCCGCCTCCCCGCCGACTCGGTCATCGTGGCCATCGTCCGGGAGGGCCACGTCGTGATCCCCCAGCCCGAGACGGTGCTGGCGGCCGGCGACGAGGTCCTCGCCCTCTCCGTCCCCGAGGCCGAGTCCGCCCTCCGCGTGGCGGTGGTCGGAGAGGGCGTCCCGGGCGCCGCGCCCCCCGACGAGCTGGGCGGCATGGGCAGCCTCTAACGCCGAACTCCTCACCCTCGCCGCCTGCCGGCTCGCCGGGCGCCGGGGCTCGCCTCAGCGCCCCCCGCGGCCCAGGGCCTTGCCCTGGCCCCGGGCCGGCCAGGCACCGGCCTCCACGACGGGCCCGGGGGCGTCTGCCGCCTCCGACGACGTCGGGGTCCCGGTCCCCGCGTGCCTCTGCAGGTTCTCGGCGAGGCGGTCCCGGGCGTTCTCCAGCCCGTAGCGGGAGCCGGCCTCCCCCGTGACGGCGCCACCTCCCCGGGCGGCGTTCCGCTCCAGGTTCTCCGTCACCCGGCAGAGGGCGTTCTCCAGGCCGGTGAGCCCCGCACAGGCCCCAGCGTCCCCCCCGAAGGGCGCCTCACCCCCGTCGGGCTCGCCCTCGGTGGGCTCGTCAACGGGGGATTCGTCGAGGGGGTCGGGCTCCGCCTCGAGGACCGAGCCACCGGCCGCCTCCGTCGGTGGGACCTCGGCGGCCGAACCCGCAACGCCGAACAGGACGGGAGCCGCCCCGGCCACGCCGCCCGCCGCGGCGACGACGATCAGGGAGGCGAACACCGTCCGCACGACCTTCACGTGCGGGATATCGGCCGCCGGAGGGCAAACCTTGAGCGGCGGGGGACGGGGCATGGCCCCGGCGGGCCGGTCAGGACGGGCCACCGCCGGCCACCGGCGGGGCAGGTCCCCGGTGGGACCCCCTCAGGGGGCGAACTCGAAGCGCGGGTTCACCATCTTCCGGGTCCCCCGCTCCTCGGCCACCACCCCGCGGACGACGAGGCGCGTCCCCAGCCTGAGCCCCGACACCGACCGCCGGCCCATGAGGACCACCCGCACCTCGCCGGTGCCGTCGGCCAGGAGCACCTCCAGGGACTCGTGGCCCTCCAGGGGCAGCACCGTCATCCGACGCACGACCCCCGCGAGGGTCACCGGGGTCCGCAGGGGCGCCTCGGACATGGGGATCGCCTCCGGGACGGTCGCCGCCCAGGCGCGGATCTCCTCGGCCAGCCGCTCCTCGTCGCTCTCGGTGAGGCGGGCCAGGGCACGCCGCAGCCGGGCGATCATGGCCTCAGGGCAACGGCGCTGGCTCTCGGGCGGCCTCAGCCGGGACCAGCTCCACCCCCCGCCGGGACTTCGAGTACCAGACGGCGGCGGCGAGGAGCAGCGCGGCCCCCGCGGCGACGGCCGCCCGCACCGCCGTGGCATCGGCGTAGGTGACCACGAGGGGCGCGACCAACAGCGACACCAGGTTCATGACCTTGATCAGCGGGTTCAGCGCCGGTCCGGCGGTGTCCTTGAAGGGGTCGCCCACCGTGTCCCCGATCACCGTGGCCTTGTGGGGCTCGCCGCCCTTGCCCCCGTGCAGGCCTCCCTCCACGAGCTTCTTCGCGTTGTCCCAGGCGCCCCCGGCGTTCGCCAGCATCACCGCGAGGAGCTGGCCCGTGAGGATGGCACCGGCCAGGAAGGCCCCGAGGGCCTCCGCCCGGAGGAAGAAGCCGACGAGGATGGGGGAGAGGACCGCGAGGAGCCCCGGCGTCATGAGCTCCCGGAGGGAGGTCCTGGTGCAGATGTCCACCACCCGCGCGTAGTCCGGCCGCTCCTCGAAGGTCATGATCCCGGGGTGCTCGCGGAACTGGTTGCGGACCTCCACCACGACCTGGGAGGCCGCCCGGCCGACGGCCCGGATGGCCAGGGAGGAGAACAGGAAGGCCACCGCTCCCCCGACCAGGAGCCCCACGAGGACGTCTGGACGGTCCACCCGGATGGGGAACTCCTCTCCCCGGAGCCTGAGGGCCCCGAGGACGGCCTCGGCGTACGAGCCGAACAGGGACGTCGCCGCCAGCACCGCGGTGGCGATGGCCATCCCCTTCGTGATGGCCTTCGTGGTGTTCCCCACGGCGTCCAGGCCGGTCATGATCTCGTCGGCCCGCTCGCCCAGGCCCCCGGACATCTCGGCGATGCCGTGGGCGTTGTCCGACACCGGGCCGTAGGTGTCCATGGACACGATCACCCCGACCGTCGTGAGCATGCCCATGCCGGTGAGGGAGATGAAGTACAGCCGCTCGGGCGTCGAGTCGCCGAGGAAGAAGGCGGCCATGACGGAGGCGCCGATGACGAGGATGGCCCACACGGTGCTCTCCAGGCCCACCGAGAACCCGGACAGGATCGTGGTGGCGGGCCCCGTGAGGGAGGCCTCGGCGATCTCCTGCACGGGGCGACGCTCGGTGGAGGTGAAGTGCTCGGTGAGGAGCTGGATGACGCTGGCCAGGACGAGCCCGAACAGGACGGCCCAGAACACCCGCAGGTCCCCCACGTAGACCCGGGCCAGCAGCAGCACGGCCAGGGCCGAGAGGGTTGCCGAGATGAAGAAGCCACGGTTGATGGCCTTCATCCCGTGCTCGGTCTCGCTCCGGGGCGAGACCGTGAGGATCCCGACGATGGAGGTGAGCACGCCGATGGCCCGCACGAACAGCGGGAACATGACCCCCACGATGGCCCCCTGGGGGGACCCGGCGAAGGCCGCCGCGCCCAGGATCAGGGCCGCTACCAACGTCACCTCATAGGACTCGAACAGGTCCGCCGCCATCCCGGCGCAGTCGCCGACGTTGTCGCCCACGTTGTCGGCGATGGTGGCGGCGTTCCGGGGGTCGTCTTCGGGGATCCCCTGCTCCACCTTGCCCACCAGGTCGGCGCCGACGTCGGCGGCCTTCGTGTAGATGCCGCCCCCCACCCGCATGAACATCGCGAGCAGCGCGCCGCCGAACCCGAAGCCCACGAGGACGCTCGTGGCGTCCTGCTTGAACAGGAGGAGGATGAGGGTGGCCCCGAGGAGGCCCAGGCCGACGGTGAACATCCCCGCCACCCCGCCGGTCCGGAAGGCGATCCGCAGGGCCCGGCGGAGCCCCGCCTCCCGGGCGGCGTTGGCCACCCGCACATTGCCCCGGACGGCCAGCCACATGCCGGCGAATCCCGTGATCCCGGAGAAGCCGGCCCCGAGGACGAAGGCGACGGAGCGGCCCAGACGGATGGAGAGGCCGGAATGGGCGGCGTCCTCCGGGACCGGCAGCACGAAGAACAGGGCCACCGTGAGGACGACCATGAACGCCCCCACCGTCCGGAACTGGCGGTTCAGGTAGGCCCGGCTTCCCTCCTGGATGGCCCGGGCGATCTCCCGCATCCGCTCGGTGCCCTCGGGGGCGGCGAGCACCTCCCGGACGAGGCAGTAGGCGAAGAGCAGGGCGGCGACGGACACGGCGAGGACCACCCACAGGGCGTTCGACTCGAAGGGCCCGAAGACGGCCCGGATCGCCCCGCCCTCCTGGGCCAGGACGTGCATGGATCCTCCTCAGCTCGAAGTCGGACGGGCGCGCGGGGCCCGGAGAACGGAGGGATTATAGGCGAAGGCCAGCAACCCCTTCAGTCCCCCCGGCGCCCGCAGCCCACGCCTCAGCTCACCTCGGTCGCCGCCGCCTCGACCACGGCGGCCTCCCCCTCGGCCTCCGAGGGCCGGCCGGCCCAGAGCACCACCCAGCCCAGGACCCCCGCCACCACCGAGGCCGCCAGGATCCCCACCTTGGCCGCGTCCACCAGGACCCGGGGCTCGAAGGCCAGCTCGGTCACGAACAGGGCCACGGTGAAGCCGATCCCCCCCACCATGGCCGCCCCCACCAGGTCGCGCCAGCCCGCGCCCCTCGGCAGGCGGGCCACCCCGGCCCGGACGGCCAGGGCCGAGGCCACGGAGATGCCGACCGTCTTGCCCAGGACGAGCCCGAGGAAGACACCGGCCGCCACCGGGTTGCCGGCGGCCTCGCGCACCGCCGCCCCGGACAGGGTCACGCCGGCGTTGGCGAGGGCGAAGACCGGCACGATGGCGTAGCTCGTCCACGGGTGGAGGAGGGCCTCGACCCTGGCCAGGGGCGAGACCGCCTCCCGGGCGAGGCCCGCCAGGTACAGCCACTGGGGCGCGTCCGCGTCGGGGCGCTCCGGCCGGTCCGTCGTGAGGTCCGCCACCCGGTGGGCCTCGGCGCTCACCGCCCGGGGCCGCTGGAAGGGCTCGGCCGGGGTCAGCATCCCCAGGGCGACCCCCGCGATGGTGGGGTGCACCCCCGACGCGAACGTGGCCACCCAGAAGCCGGCGCCGAGGCCCACGTACACTGCGGGGTGGCGGATCCCCACCCGGCGGGCGAGCAGCACGAGCCCGGCCAGCGCCACGGCGGCCAGGAGGCCAGGCAGGGCCAGGCCGCCCGTGTAGAAGACGGCGATCACGACGATGGCCCCGATGTCGTCGGCGATGGCCAGGGTGAGCAGGAAGGGCTTGAGGGAGGCCGGCGCCCGCCGAGCGGCCAGGGTGAGCACCCCCACGGCGAAGGCGATGTCGGTGGCCATCGGGATCCCCCACCCGTGGCCGCCCTCCCGGCCGAGGTTGAAGCCGAGGTAGATGAGGGCCGGGACGACCATGCCCCCCAGGGCGGCCAGGATGGGCAGCGCCGCCGCCCGGGGGTCGGAGAGCTCCCCGGTGAGCAGCTCCCGCTTGATCTCCAGGCCCACCACGAGGAAGAACAGGGTCATGAGCCCGTCGTTCACCCAGTGGCGCAGGTCTAGCTCGATCCCCCACGGGCCCAGCCGCAGGCCCACCGGCGTCCGCCACAGGCCCTCGTAGGTCTCGCCCCACGGGGAGTTGGCCCAGGCCAGGGCGACCACCGCGGCGGCCAGCAGCAGGATGCCCCCGGCCACCTCCGTCTCCAGGAAGGCCTGGAGGGGGCGGAGGATCCGCCGGGGCACCGGGCGCTCCGTCCGGGACCAGGGGACTCGGATCTCGTCCACCTGCGGCTCCCTGCTGTGGTCGGCGCCTCCCATGGTGTCCTCCGGTGCCGACCAGCCTTCCCGGCGCGCCCCCGCCCCATGCTACCCGACCCCGCCACTGGCGGCCGGATGGTTGGCGTGGCCCCGGGCTCCCGTTACCCTTCGGGCGCTTTGGTAGAAGGCCGCCACCGAGCCCGCCCGCGCCGGCCCTCCCGGCCCGCCGTCGTCGGCGCCTCGGTGGCGGTGGCGGTCGCCCTGGCCGGCGGAGCCCTGCTCCTGCTGCGGAGCGGAGGGGGGCCGCTGGGGCGCCTCCTGCCCCAGGCGCCGGAGGACCAGGTCCCGGCCTTCGCCTTCTCCCTGGGCAAGGTCACCCCCATCCCCGCCACCGCGGCCGACCCCCGGGACCTCCGGGACGAGGCGAAGGCCGCCGCGCGGGCCGCCGCCCTCGTCCTGAACCGCCTGTACGTGGAGGCCTTCCTGGACCCGGCGAGCTGGCGGGCGGGGGCCTACGACAAGGTCTGGGAGGCCTTCGAGGCCGGCGCCGCGGACGCCGCCAGGGAGGACGTCGAGGTCCTCACCCTGGGCACCACCCTCGGGGCGTCCCTCGACCGGGTCGAGCCCGAGGGGGGTCGGGTGACGGCCAAGGTCCTGCTGGACGGGGAGGGCCGTCCCGTCACCGTCGTGGCCATCGTGACCTTCCGCGCCGTCGCCGTCGCCGGGGACGGCGGCGAGACCCTCCTGGTCTCCCGCGGGCAGTACTTCCTCCGGAGGCTGGACGGCGACTGGCGGGTCTTCTCCTACGAGGTCGAGCGGTCCGACCGGCAGCGCGAGCCGGTGGTGGCCCCCTCGCAGACCCCGGCGGGAGGCGCCTCGTGAGGCGCCGGGCGCTCCTCGCGACGGCCGGCCTGGCGGCCTGGATCGCCGGCTCGGCCCTGGGGGCGGTGGCGCCGGAGCCGGACGCCGCCGCCGCGCCCCTGCTGCAGATCGGCGAGGCCCACGCCGGCTACACCCCCGCCCTGGACGGGACCGAGCCCCTCTTCGTCCTGTTCATCGGGAGCGACGCCAGGCCCGGTGAGCCGGTGGACCGCTCCCGGGCCGACTCCATCCACCTCGTCGCCATCAACCCCGCCAAGGGGAAGGCCGCCATCCTGGGCTTCCCCCGGGACGCCCTCGTCGAGATCCCCGGCCGGGGGACCGACAAGATTAACGCCGCCATGGCCTACGGCGGGCCCGAGCTCCTCGTCCAAACCGTCGAGTCCGTGACCGGGATCACCCTCGACTACTGGGCCCTCACTTCCTTCGACGGGTTCCGGGCCATGGTGAACGACGTGGGCGGCCTCGTCGTCGACGTCCCCTTCCCCATGCGGGACCCCTACGCCCGCTCCGACTTCGCGCCGGGGGTCCAGCGCCTCGACGGCCGGGAGGCCCTCGCCTTCGCCCGGGACCGCCACAGCCTCGCCAGCGGCGACTTCGGCCGCTCCGAGAACCAGGGCCGACTGCTGCTCGCCGCCCTGGCCCAGTTCAGGAAGGAGTTCAGTCGGGACCCCAGCCGGCTCCTCACCTGGGTGGCCGCCGGCCTCCGGAACGTGCAGACCGACCTCTCCGTCGGGGAGGTGCTGGACCTGGCCTTCACCGCCTACGGGATCAACCCCAAGCGGGTCCAGAACCTGGTCGTCCCCGGCACCAACGGCATGCAGGGAGGGCAGAGCGTCGTGTACCTCTCCCCCGCCGCCGTGGCCATCTACCGGGACCTGGGCGACGACGGCGTGGTCGCGAGGAAGAACCGCCCGCCCAGCCCCGAAGCGTAGGCTGAGCTCCGATGAGCAGGGGGGACGAGCCTCGGGTCGGCCACCCCGCCCGGCAGTGGCTCGCCGTGGGGCTGGCCCTCCTCGCGGCCGTCCCCTCCTTCCTCGTGCGCCTCACCCACCCGGCCCTGCCCCACCCCCTCGAGGCGCTGCTGTTCGGCCTCGCCATCGTGGGGGCGGCCTTCCTCCTCTCGTGGGCGGCGGAGGTCGCCCAGCTCGACATCTCGGCGAGCCTGGCCATCGCCGTCCTCGCCCTCATCGCGGTCCTGCCCGAGTACGCGGTGGACCTCGTCTTCGCGGCCAAGGGGGGGCAGGCCGTGGAGGCCTATGGGGCCCCCTGCAAGGCGCCGGGGGCGCCGGGGGAGTCGGCCTGCTCCCTGGCGCTGGCGAACATGACCGGGTCGAACCGGCTGCTCATCGGCGTCGGGTGGTCCCTCGTCGTGTTCATCGCCTGGTACCGGGCCCGCCAGCTCCGGGGGCGGGCGGCCGCCGCCGAAGGGGTCCAGTTGGAGCGGGCCCACTCGGTGGAGCTGGCCTTCCTCGGCGTGGCCACCCTCTACTCCCTCGCCTTCCTGCCCTGGAAGCGCACGGTGACCCCCTGGGACGCCCTGGTCCTCGTCGCCATCTTCGTCGCGTACACCGTCCGCATCGCCCGGGCGCCGGCGGAGGAGCCGGAACTCGTGGGGCCCGCCCGCCTCCTGGGAGCCCTGCCCACGGCCCGCCGGCGGGTCACCGTGGCCCTCCTCTTCGTCTACGCCGGGGTCGTCATCCTCCTCTCCGCCGAGCCCTTCGCCGACTCCCTCGTGGCCACCGGCCTCGCCTTCGGGGTCAGCCAGTTCCTCCTCGTCCAGTGGCTGGCGCCCCTGGCCTCGGAGTCCCCCGAGCTGCTGGTGGCCGCCCTCTACGCCTGGCGGCTGAACACCGACGCCGGCCTCGGGACCCTCGTGTCCTCGAAGGTGAACCAGTGGACCCTCCTCGTCGGCACGCTGCCCGTGGTCTTCGCCATCACCGCAGGCCAGCTCCACGGGCTCCCCATCGAGCCGCGCCAGCGGGAGGAGTTGCTCCTCACGGCGGCCCAGTCCTTCTTCGGCCTGGCCGTCCTCGCCAACCTCTCCATCTCCGCCCGCGAGGGCTGGATGCTCTTCGGCCTCTTCTGGGCCCAGTTCGTCATCGGAGCGCTGGTGCCCGAGCCGGTCCGCGGGATCGAGCGCCTCGTCGTCTCCGCCCTGTACCTCGCCCTCGGGCTCGTCATCTTCCTCCGGGACCGGCGGCGGCTGCCGGGGCTGCTCCGGGACGGCCTCCTCGCCTCCCATGAGCAGCTCCGGGAACGGGCGCGCGAGCCCCAGGTCTCGCCGGGCAGCGCGCCGCGGACCACGGACGGGGGCGTGTAGGCGGGCACCGCCGCTACCATCGCCGTGTGGACGCCCGGGCCTTCCTCGACGCCCTCCGGGCCGACGAGGACGTCGCCCCCTGCCTGGTCCACGTGCGGACGCTGCCGCCGCGCCGGCCGCACCTCGCGCCCCCGCGGGGCCTCCCCGAGCCCCTCGCCCAGCGCCTGGCCCTCCTCGCCATCCGGGGGCTCTACCCCCACCAGGTCCGGGCCCTGGAGGCCCTGGCCGCCGGCCGCAACGTCGTCGTCGCCACCGGCACGGCCTCCGGCAAGACCCTCGTCTACAACCTCGCCTTCGCCGGCGAGGTCCTGCGGGACCCCAAGCGCACCGCCCTCTACGTCTTCCCCACCAAGGCCCTGGCCAGGGACCAGCTCCGCCAGGTCCGGGCCCTCCGGCTGCCCCAGGTCCGGGCCGCCGTCTACGACGGTGACACCCCCAGGGCCGAGCGTCCCCTGATCCGGCGGAACGCGAACCTCGTCCTGACGAACCCCGACATGCTCCACGCGAGCATCCTGCCCGACCACGCCCGCTGGGCGGACTTCCTCCTCCGCCTCGCCCTCGTCGTGGTCGACGAGGCCCACGTCGCCCGGGGGGTCTTCGGCTCCCACGTGGCCATGGTCCTCCGCCGGCTCCGGCGCCTGGTGGCCCACTACGGCGGGGAGCCCCGGTTCGCCATGGCCTCGGCCACCGTCGGGAACCCCGCCGAGCTGGCCGAGCGCCTCACCGGGCTCCCCTTCGAGGCCGTGACCGAGGACACCTCACCCCGGGGCGAGAAGCACGTCGTGCTGTGGAACCCGCCCGTCGTCGACCGGGAGACGGGGGCCCGGCGGAGCGCCCTGTCGGAGGCCTCCTGGCTCGTCGGCCGCCTGGCCGAGGCGGGGATCCGGTCCATCGCCTTCACCCGCTCCCGCCGGGCCGCCGAGCTGCTCGCCGAGTTCGCCCGGCGGGAGGTCGGCCCCGACACGCGGGGCCGCATCAAGGCCTACCGGGCCGGGTACCTGCCGGAGCAGCGGCGGCAGGTGGAGGGCCTCCTGGCCTCCGGGGAGCTCCTGGCCGTGGCCTCGACCACCGCCCTCGAGCTCGGCATCGACATCGGGTCCCTGGACGCCGCCGTCCTCGTCGGCTACCCGGGCACCCGGGCCTCCCTCTGGCAGCAGGCCGGCCGGGCGGGGCGCCGGGAGGGCCCGTCCCTGGCCGTCCTCGTCGCCCAGGACGACCCCCTCGACCAGTACCTCGTCACCCACCCCGCCGACCTCTTCGACCGGCCCCCCGAGGACGCCGTCGTCGACCCCACGAACCCGTTCGTCCTCGAGCCCCACCTGGCCTGCGCCGCCCGCGAGCTGCCCCTGGCCGAGGAGGAGCTGGCCTTCTTCGGGCCCGCCGCCCGGGCCGGGGTCGCCCGCCTCGTGGAGCGAGGGGAGCTGGTCCGCCGCCGCGGCACCCTTCACCACCGAGGCCCGGCCTCGCCCCACCGGGAGGTGGACATCCGCTCGGCCTCCGGCCACCTCTTCGCCATCGTCCTCGGGGAGACCGGCGAGCTGCTGGGGACCGTGGACGAGGCCCGGGCCTACTTCCAGGTCCACCCGGGGGCCGTCTACCTCCACCAGGGCGAGCAGTACCTGGTGACCGAGCTTGACCTCGCGTCCCGGGTGGCGGTGGTGGCCCGAGCCGACCCCGAGTACTACACGCAGGCCCGGGACGTCACCGACATCGAGGTCGTGTCGGTGGAGGAGGAGGCCCGGACGGGCGCCGTCCCCACCTTCTACGGGACCGTCCACGTCACGAACCAGGTCGTGGGCTACAGCCGCCACCTCGTGGCCACCGGCGAGGTCGTCGACGCCGTCCCCCTGGAGCTGCCGCCGCAGACCCTGGAGACCAGGGCCGTCTGGTGGGCCATCCCACCCCGGGTCGTGGACGCCGCGGCGGTCTCGGCGGCGGCCCTGCCCGGGGCCGCCCACGCCGCCGAGCACGCCGCCATCGGCCTGCTGCCCCTCGTGGCCACCTGCGACCGCTGGGACGTGGGGGGCGTCTCCACCGCCCTCCACCCCGACACCGGGACCTGTGCCGTCTTCGTCTACGACGGCTATCCGGGCGGAGCCGGCATCGCCGAGCGCGGGTTCCGCAGCCGCGAGCGGCTGCTCGCCGCCACCCTCGAGGCCGTCCGGACCTGCCCCTGCGCCCGCGGCTGCCCCTCCTGCGTCCAGTCCCCCAAGTGCGGCAACGGGAACGAGCCCCTGGACAAGGCCGGCGCGGTGTCCCTCCTGGCGGCGATCCTGGGCGCCCGCCGGGGGTGAGCCGCCCGACCGCCGCTACGGTGGACGACGGTTGACGGTCCCGGCCCCCGTGGTCACAGTGGGGCCGGGTCTCCTGAGGGGGTGAGCGGGATCGCGCTGGGAGTCGTCCTCGTCCTCCTCGGGCTCGGCGTCGCCCTGGCCGTGGTCGGGCTGGTGCTCCAGGGGCTCGGCCTGGCGCCGCCGGGACTCCAACTCCTCGAGCCCCTCCTGGAGGTCGTGCCACCGTCCTTCCGGGAGCCCGTGGTCGGCGCCGGGACTGCCCTGGCGGCCCTGCTCGGCGCGGTCGGCGTCGCCTCGCTCACCCGGGGCCAGCGCCGGAGCCGGGCCCGGGCCCTGGAGGAGGCGGCGGCCCGGAGCGCGGGGTTGGAAGCGCGCCACCGCCTCCTCGAGGAGCGGGCTCGCGACCTCGAGCGGCAGGTCCGGGACCTGGAGCAGCGGCGCGCCGAGGTCCGCTCGGAGCTGGAGCGTCTCGAGCGGGAGGCCGAGGCCCGGAGGCTCGACCTCACCCCCGGCTCGCATCGGGCGATCGTCCTCCCCGAGTCGCCCGAGGGCGCCGGCCAGGGGCCCTCGCAGGCCCGCGCGGAACCCCGAACCTAAACGTCTCCCCTGCGGGGGTGGGGCGTCGGAGCTTGCAAGGCCCGCGCGGAACCCCGGCGTCCCCTCCCCGCGGTAGGCTCGGCCCGTGGCGTACCGTCCCTACGTGGCCGTCTGCGGTCCCGGGGTCGCCAACGAGCGGGAGCTGGCCTGGGCCGAGGAGGTGGGGCGTCTCCTGGCCCGGGCGGGGGCCGTCGTGGTCTGCGGCGGCCTGGGCGGGGTCATGGACGCCGCCGCCCGCGGCTGCCGGGAGGAGGGCGGGACCGCCGTCGGCATCGTGCCGGGGGAGGACCGCCGGGGGGCGAGCCCCCACCTCACGGCCGTCGTGGCCACCGGCATGGGGGAGGCCCGCAACGCCCTCATCGTGCGGACGGCCGACGCCGTCATCGCCGTCTCGGGCGAGTTCGGCACCCTCTCGGAGATCGCCCTGGCCCTGAAGATGGGCAGACCGGTGGTGGGCCTGGCCACCTGGGAGCTGGCCAGGGACGGAGAGCCCGTCGAGGCCATCGCCCGGGCTGCCACCCCCGCGGAGGCCGTGGAGAAGGCCCTGGCGCTGGCGGCCCGGCGCCGGCCGGCGGGGCGGTGACGGTCAGCCGCGCCCTGCCAGGCGACGCGCCAGGACCACGGCCGTGCGCCGCTCCCCGGGCTTCAACCCCACGCCCAGCAGGGCCGCCCCGTAGGCGAGGGTTCCGGCCCCCACGGAGGCCACCAGGTCCACCGGCCACCCCGCCCCCGGGAGCAACCGGTGGACCCCGGCCATGACGGCGCCTCCCGCTGCCGCCGCCGGCAGGAGCCGGAGGAAGTGTCGGTCGAAGGGCCAGATCCCCACGAGCCACCGGACCAGCAGCAGGCGGGCTACGGCCGAGGCCGCCAGGGTGGTGGCCTGGGCGGCGGCGGCCCCCTCGATGCCGAGGCGCTCCGGCCGGGCCAGGGCCCAGGCGATCCCGATGTCCAGGGCGAAGCCGCCGGCGTAGACGAGCAGGTCCCAGCCGGTCCGCCCCACCATGATGAGGATGAAGCCCACCGTCCCGACGCTCACCGGGACCGCCATCCCCGCGACGAGGATGAGCAGGGCGGTCCGGCCCTCGGCGAACCCGCCACCGAAGACCCGCAGGACCGGGCCGGGCACGACGGCCAGGGCGAGGAACAGGGGCAGGGTGGCGGCCAGGGTCCACCGGGTGACCGACTTGTACAGCCCGTCCAGCCGCTCCCGCTCCCCCCGGGCGTGGAGGTCGGCCACGAAGGGGCTGAACATGAGCGACACCGAGGTGAGGAACAGGAACAGCGACTGGGCCGCCCGCAGCGCCCCACTGTAGACGCCCACCCCGGCGGCCAGGCCGGCCTCGGCGTAGAAGCGGGACAGGACGGCGAGGTCGGTCCAGAAGATGAGCTGGGAGAACAGGGTGGCGGGGGCCCGGAGGGCCCCGAAGCGCAGCAGAGCGCCGGTCCGCTCCTCGGGGATCCCCCCGCCCGTCCCGGGGCTCGGGAACCCTCGGGTCTCCCGCTCCCACCCCCACCAGGCGATGACCGTGGCCAACCCCCAAGACGCGGCGTAGGCCAGGACCGTCACGCCGGCCGTCCGGGCCACCACCCACCCCGCCAGGGCGAGGACGATCCAGCCCACGGGCTGGCCGATCCAGAAGGCGTAGAGGGTGTGGCGCATGATCTTGAGCCCCCGGGTCGCGCCCAGGTAGGTCTGGGCCACCGCCGCCAGGGGCAGGGCCAGGGCGGCCGCCTGGAAGGCTGGGCGGGCCACCCCGGGCAGGGCGGAGAACCGCTGGGCGATCCACCCCGAAGCGGCGAACAGAGCCCCGGCCGCCGCGGCGCTCACGGTCGTGGCGAGGAGGACCGACCGGTTCACCAGGCCCCGGACCCGGCCCTGCTCACCCCGGCCCACCAGGATGGCCACGAGCCTCACGTTCGCCACGTCCATCCCGAACCGGGTGGCCGCGGCGGCCACGAAGGCGAGCTGGGTGGCCAGGGTGACGATGCCGAAGCCCTCCGGGCCCAGGGTCCGGCTCATCAGGACCTGGGCCGCGAAGGTGGCCAGCGCCCCCACGGCCAGGCCGAGGACGTTCTGGCCGGCCCCTCCCAGGATGTCCCGCTGGTCCCCGAACCGTTCCCGGGGCAGGACGCCCTCCAGGGCCGCTCGGAAGGCACTGATCGGGCCCCTCGCCACGCCGCCTCACCCTCCGTTCCGGACGACGCCCCAGTATCGCGGACGCCGGGCCGTCCCGGAGCTGCTACCGTCCGGCCCGGCGCCGAACCGAGGAGGGAGCCGTGAACGACCCGCTGCTCGACCCCGTTCGCCACAACGCCTGGGCCAGCCGCGAGCTGATCGCCCTCTGCCGGGGGCTGCCGCCTGAGCAGCTCCAGGCGTCGGCGCCCGGTGCCTACGGCAGCATCCACCGCACGCTCCACCACATCGTCGCGGCCGAGGACTACTACCGGAGCCTCCTCACGGGGGCACCGCGCCGCTGGCACTCGGCGGACGAGGCGCCGCCCCTCGAGGAGGTCGGGCGGCGAGCCGACGAGCTCGGCGCCTTCTGGGAGGACTTCCTGGCGAGCCCCTTCGACCCCGAGCGGCTGATCACGGAGGAGGACCAGGAGGGAACCCATCGGTTCAGGGCGGGCGTGCTCATCGCGCAGATGCTGAACCACGGGACCGACCACCGGACCCAGGTCCTCACGATCCTCACCGCCCTCGGCGTCGACCACCCCGACCTCGACGCCTGGGAGTACGGGCGCGCCACCGGCCGGGTCGTCACGACGCCGCGCTGAGGGCCCCGCCCGGTCCGGAGGCGCTATTCCAGGTAGCCCAGGCCGCGGAGGTGCTCCTCCATCTCGCGGGCCTCGGTCTCGGTGACCGCCGGCGGCGAGGCCTCGGGCCCCCTGGCCGGACCCTCGCCCGCCCGCACCCTCGCCCGCACCCCGACGACCTCGTGGAGCACCCGGCCGGTATGAGCGACCGAGGCCGGCGCGTCGAGGGCGGCCAGGATCGTCGGTGCCAGGTCCACCAGGAGCGGCTGTTCGGCGAAGGGCCGGGCGTCGGGTCCGGCCGCCACGATGACGCCGTCCGGACGATGGTCGCCGGAGACCCAGTCGGCGTCCTCGACCGCGCTCTTCGCGTGGGTGAGGGAGTAGCCCGCGGCGGGCTCGAGGAGGATGTCGGGGGCGGTGTCGGCGTGCCTGCCCCTGAAGACCTCCTCCCGCCTGTGGACGGCCTTCACCGGCCGGCGCCCGGTGGCGGGGTCCACGAACGAGGCCAGGCGGTCCATGAGCTCGTCGCGGACCCGCTCGTAGTCGGCGGGGTCCACGATGCCGCCGGGCTCCCGGCCCGCCAGGTTGATCGAGACCCCCTCCCCCGTGGAGCGGATCGAGGTGTAGGCCCGGGTCCTCTGCCAGTTCACGGGCTGGGGGAGCGGCACCTTCCCGTGCAGGCCGAGCAGGTCGTAGACCTTCCGGGCGACCTGCCGGACGACTCCCCACTGCATGGGCCCGAAGATGACGTTGGAGGCGGAGAACTCGAGGTAGCCGAGCTTCCTGAGCAGGTGGTCCATGTGGACCGTCCGAGTGCAGGACTGGAAGCCGTGGTCGGAGATGAACAGGACGAGGTCGTCCTCCCGGGCCCGCGCCAGGAAGGACCCGAGGGCGTCGTCGAGCTGCCGGTAGATGTCGCGCAC